>JBFMBQ010000349.1:0-3090 GCA_040755115.1 bacterium | reverse complement strand
AAAGGGGAAAGTTGCTTATATCCTTACTTATTGGACTAAACTTAAGTATGAAAGGACAGTGATTATTCATGTTTACAGTTGTAGTTGATATGGAGAAATGCAACGGTTGCGGCTCCTGCGTGGATATCTGCCCCGTCAGCGTCTTTGTGATGGACGGCGAAAAGTCAATACCTGAAAATATGGATGAGTGCACGGGCTGCGAAAGTTGCGTTGAAACCTGCGAACAGATGGCGATAACGGTAACCGAAACTTAATCCATCACTGTCAGTGATCAGCAGTTAATGCAACGGAATCCGCATAATACACACGAGTCCGTTTCAAAATATTTTGTGTGTTTCTCTTAGAAATTCTCTTGATGCAGGGGCGCAATTTATTGCGCCCTTTCAAGTTTTTCCCTATCTACTGCCTGCTACCTGCTTTCTACTCCTGATTTTGCATGTATTTTATGCAAAATCAGTGTATCATGATTTACTATGCCCGAAAAGAAGAAAAACATTACGCTGCCGATAAGTTATAAATTGACCGGCAGAAAATGCCTTGTCATCGGCTCCGGTAATGTTGCCGTGAGAAAGATCAAAGTGCTTCTTGAAAATGGGGCGAAGGTCAAAATCGTTACCACAAGCGCTTCCCCCGAACTGACAGACCTCGCTGAAAAAGAAAATATAAAGGTCATTAAAGATGAATTTTCAACTAAACACCTTGATGGGGTTGCGCTTGTTTTCGTAACAGGTAAGTATAAAAAAGCGAAAGACTTCATAATAAAGGCGTGCAGGAAAAAGAACATACCCGTCAATATCGCCGACGACCCCGACTTATCGGACTTTTTTATGCCTGCCATCATCAGTAAACACCCGATCTCAATCGCGGTGGGCACAAGCGGCGTCAGCCCGCTGTTTGCCAGATGGCTTAAAACAAAATTAAACGGTGTGCTGGGCGACCGCCTTGCTGAATTGCTTGACGCCTTGAATGAATACAGAAGGAAAGCATTAAGGGAGATGGATTACGGCGAGAGAAAAGTTTTCTGGAACGAAGTATATGATAAAATTCTTGACAGGCTTCAGTTAGGCGACAAATTCCACATAGAAAAGATTGAAAAAAAAATGGACAGCATCTATGAAAGAATCAAAAAGGAATAAGAAGGGAAAAGTTTACCTTGTCGGCGCAGGACCCGGTGACCCCGGGCTTATCACCATCCGCGGGAAAGAAATAATACAGGGCGCAGATGTAATAATTTACGACCGGCTGGTGAACCCTGCCCTTCTTGAATCCGCCCGGTCCGGCTGCGAAAGAATTTTCTGCCGCAGGGGAGTGGCAGACCCCGAAAACCAGCAGTTGAAAATCAATGAACTCATGCTTACAAAAGCGATGGAAGGAAGGACAGTGGTTCGGCTTAAAGGCGGCGATGCGCTTCTTTTCGGGCGCGGCGCTGAAGAAGCCGAGTATCTGATTGAAAACGGCATCGCCTGCGAAATCGTCCCCGGCATCACCTCCGCCCTTGCGGTGCCAACCTGTGCAGGCATCCCCTTGACACACCGATTGTTCTCCTCCTCTGTGGCTATCGTTACGGGGCACCGCAAAAGAGACTATGAACACAAACCGCAGAACTGGGAAAAACTTGCCTCCGCGGTTGATACCATAGTTATTCTGATGGGAGTATCAAATCTGCCTTCTATCGTTGATGAACTGCTCCGCCACGGCAAAAAGGAAGATACCCCAGTCGCAATTATTGAATGGGGCACAACACCGAAACAAAAAATCGTTACAGGAAACCTTGGCAATATAGTGTCCACTGCATTTAAGAACAAAATTGCCCCGCCGGCGGTTATTGTCATAGGTGAAGTCGTAAAACTGCATAAAAAAATTAAAAACCACTTGTAACAGAGGCGCACGACTGTGCGCCCTGCATCTGTGTTAATCCGTGTTCATCTGTGGTTCGTTTTTTTATAGCCGAAGGCGATTAATTCAATGTATGAAAAAAATTTGGGCGGCGTCATTTTAGGCATCGGGCATGGAACGATGCGCGACGGTCCGAACTGGCGTTCCATCATTTATTTCAAGGGGTGCAATTTCAGGTGCAGATGGTGCGCAAGCCCTGATTCTTTTTTTGCCCTGCCCGAAATACTTTTCTTTGCGGACAGGGTGAAATATCCTGCGAGGGTCGCCTCATCCTGCCCTTATGGCGCATTGAAATTGAAGGGAAACGGCGTAGTTCTAAAAAGGACGGCATGCAGGGGCTGCCGCACTTTTGAATGTGCAAACTTGTGTATTGACGGCTCTATTGAACTTGTGGGTTCGGTCATGACGGTTGAGCAGATCGTCGGCGATGTTCTCCACTACCGCAGGGCGCACGCCGATTACGGCGTAACTCTCTCAGGCGGCGAGCCTTCTTTGCAATGGCAGTTTTATCTTGAACTCTTAAAGGCGTTCAAACACCACGGACTGCACACAGCAGTTGAGACAAATTGCTCCATCAAACGCATCCCCGAGAGCCTCCCGTATCTTGACCTCGTTATATGCGACCTGAAATTGATGGATGCGCAGGGGCATAAGCAGTGGACTGACCGCATCAACCGAAATGTATTGAGAAACATTGAAACCATAGTAAAAGCCCGTAAACCATTATGGGTAAGGATTCCTGTTATCCCCGGAATTAATGACGGCGAGAATATTATGAAAACAATTGATTTTCTTCAACCGATGCGTGAACATCTATTGGTTGAACTTCTGGGCTATCATCGGCTTGGGGTTTACAAGTGGAAGGCGCTCGGTAAAAGATATGCCCTGCATCACATTGAACCGCCGGATAATGAAACAATAAAAAAACTTGAGCGCAGATTTGAAGGCGCCGGCTTAAAGATTATTCATACATAATTTACTATGTGAAAGGTTCAAGATTCAAAGTTCAAGGTTTAGAGTTCAGAGTTTACAAGCGGAGCGCGGAATGTGGAATTACTGAATTTGGGCACGAGGGGGCGTTAAGGGGCGCATGGCGGTGCGTTTTTTTGGGCGCACGCCGTGCGCCCCTACATCTGGGAAGGAGGGGAGTGTTCGGAGGAGGCTTGCACTTGTGCTTCGGTTGGCATGACAAGC
>JBFMBQ010000348.1:0-8484 GCA_040755115.1 bacterium | reverse complement strand
GAGCGATTCAGGGCGTTCTACATGCTTAATCCGATGGCTGTTATAATAGAAAGTTATAGAGATGTGCTCGTTAAGGGTGTGATGCCTGCTGATTTTCAGAATTTATGTGTGGCATTTGTGGTGTCCGTGCTGGTTTTCGTTGCGGGATACAGGGTGTTCAAATCAGTTGAGCGGTGGTTTGCGGATACGATCTAAGAAATCTGGGCACGGATTACACGGATTAACACAGATAAAATCTGTGTAATCTGTGTGTTCAAGGTTCTCATCGTCAAGAGAGAAATGAATATCATAGAATTCAACAAGGTTTCAAAGCGGTATCGGATACAAGCGATGCGCTATCGCACATTTCGCGAGGATGTAACAAATCTTGCACGGCGGCTTGCTGGGCGCGGCGCGGTAGAGAACGATGGTAATTACATCTGGGCGCTGCGAGATGTGGAATTTGCAGTGGAGGCTGGCGAGGTCGTGGGGATTGTTGGACCGAACGGTGCTGGGAAAAGCACGATTTTGAAGATACTTTCACGGGTAACATATCCCACGAAGGGGACTGTGCAGGTGGGGGGGCGGTTCGTGTCAATGATAGAACTTGGCGCTGGGTTTCATCCGGAGTTGACCGGGCGTGAGAACATCTACATGAACGGGATAGTCATGGGTATGAAGAAGCACGAGATAGAGAAGAAATTTGATGCAATCGTAGAATTTTCAGAGTTGGCGGATTTCATAGACACACCTGTGAAACGGTATTCATCCGGGATGTTCGTGCGGCTGGCGTTTTCGGTGATGATACATGTTGAGCCGGAGATTTTATTTATTGACGAAATACTTGCGGTCGGTGATTTTCACTTTCGCGAGAAATGCCTGAAAAAGATGAATCAGTTCCGTGATGAAGGGAAAACGATGATAATTGTATCGCATCTTAGATACATCGTTGAGACGCTGTGCACCCGTGCGATCTTCCTTCACAAGGGGAAAATACTATACGAAGATAAACCAACTGAAACGATGGATTATTACTATCATTATGTAGGCGGAGAAAAAGAAAGGGGAAAACTTGTTCATGAAATAGAGAAACCGACTGAACTTGAGATATTTGATGTTAAATTACTAAATAAAGATAACGAGGAGACGGGCATTTTCCAGAGTGGAGATCATGTTACCCTTCAGATTCATTTCAGGACAAACGCCGCGGTTGAAAATCCGGTTTTCCGTGTTGGCATACTTAACGAACTGGGAATAGTGCATGGGACATCAAACCTGCACTGCGACAAGCCAGCGAACTTTGATAAAGATCATCGCGGAATCGCCGAAGTGAAGTATAATGCACCGCCATTACTTCAGGGACACTATGAGATTGAAATCATTGTATTGCGTAATTTATACAGTCAACTTGATACTGCTTACGATATAGTTAAGGGAATCCCTTTAAATATAACCAGTTCTTATTCAATGGGAGGCGGAATTATTTCTCTTGAACATAATTGGGAATTTAAAAACGCTGAAGAAAATATTCAACAATGAATAAAGAATCTGAAAGTGCGAGACGACTTGTCCACGAGGCTTATGAAAAATTATCACTGAAAATTGAGGGTGAAGGCTATAGATTCAACATCGGATATGTATTGAACAAGGCGATGGTGGACTGGCGTCTTATGCATGGGCTGGACCTTAAAAACATGGAAGTGCTAAATGTGGGATGTTCAGAACCGATTGACGAGATATTTTTTGCATCACATGTGAAAGCATGGACGGCGGTGGATTTTAGCCCGAGTTCCATTGCTGCTGCGCGGAATGTGCTTGAAAAAGAATTGAACCCACAACTCTACAAAAAAATCAGTCTGGCTGTTGCTGATGCGACACAACTGCCTTTTTCTGATGAGACTTTTGATCTTGTTGTTTCGTTTTCAACGCTTGAGCATATTCCTTTGGCTGCTGACAGGCTTCAGGCGTTCAGTGAGGCAGCGAGAGTTGCAAAAAAATTTGTGATAATCACGATGCCGAACAAACACAGCATTTTTTATTTTACTCATCGTCAACTGATGAAAAATGGAAAAAGCGATTATGGCTATGCTTATTTGTACACGATGTCTGAACTAAAGAGCGATCTTATTAAGAGTGGACTTCAACCTTTACGATTTACATCGGAGTATGAAATTCCAAATTTGCCACTATCACTTGTTCGGCTTTTCAGACCGATCAGGAGATTTGGTACAAGGATCGGTTTTCTATGCAAGAAATGATTTTTACTCTTCGCGACCTTTGCGTGATATATTATCAGATCGGCTGTCATGAGAAACGATAATATCAGTTCAGATGGAGAAAAAAAATATGATCCATGGGGAATACCCGCTGAAAACATATACGGACATAAGAAAAGGCTTGAATTTTTCATCCGTGAAATTGAAAAATTCAGGGAGCGAAAAAATATCACAGACAGAAGCGCTCTTAAAATTCTTGATGTTGGCTGTGGAACTGGCGTAATGATCACGCTACCGCTCGCGAGTCTCGGTTATTCAATAACCGGGTTTGATGTAAGTGCACCGTCAATAGCAAAGGCAACGGAGATAAATATTTATGACAACGCAAGATTTTGTAATGAAGATTTTATGCTCTGGGAAGATAATGAAATATTTGATGTTATCATCTGTTCCGAGGTGCTTGAACATGTTCCTTCAACGGCTGAATTTTTAAAGAAGACTGAAAAATTGTTGAAAAGAGACGGCATTATTATTATTACAGTCCCGAACGGGTATGGACTTTTTGAAGTGGAATCGTTTTTATGGAAACTGGCGCTGCGCGTTTTTGGTGAGAAAAAAATGCGCAGACTGGATGAATTCATGTATATATGGATGCGCCGCTTGAGACGCTATCTTCGGCTGCGGCAGATTGATTTCCAAGACAGTTCAAAACTCGGCTCGTGTGATTCTGCAACAATGTCAACAGATGAAAAACACATAATTTTTTTCACTTATGGAAAAATCAGGAAAATAATATCTAATACAGGATTGAAAATTACAAGAAGTGGAAAGAACTGTTTTATCGCCGGCAGTTTCTCACATCTTCTGTTCCGGTTTTTCCCTTCAATTATAAAATTTAACACCATTGTCGCTGATTTTTTTCCTCCCTGCCTCACTGCCGGCTGGTATTTCGTCTGTGAAAAAAAGGGATAATCCATGCAGCAGCCCGATCACATTAAAAGAGATATGCAAAGGTTCTACACGGGCATCCGCAAGACGCTTGAAAGACAGATTTTCGAGAAAATCACTTACGATGAAAACTTCTTCCGAGATACTGAAAGATACAAATATGAATGTTACCCGTATTTAAACGAACTGATGGAGTTTAACCTGCACATAGACGAACGAATTCTTGAGATAGGCGTAGGACAAGGCGTTGACCACAGTATGTTCACACGAAACGGTGCGGATACTTACGGGATTGACTTGACTTTTAAGCATCTTGAAATAACAGGTAAGCGATTTGATTTTCTTGGATTAAAACCAAAATTGACTCAAGCAGACGCTGAACAGTTGCCATTCAGAGACAATAGTTTTGATCTTGTGTATTCATGGGGTGTCATTCACCATGTCCCTGACATGCAATCGGTCATCAACGAAATCCACCGCGTTCTGAAACCCGGCGGTAAAGTCATCGCGATGTTCTATCACAAAAATTCCATCTGGTTCTTTCACAACATTCTTTTTTTTAAAGGGATCGTCCTCGGTGAATTACAATTTCTTACTTACAAGACATTACTTAACTGGCATAGTGGGGATGGATATAATTTCCCTCTCGCACAGTATGTTACAAAACGGAGCCTGAAAAAATTGTTCAAGCACTTTGAAAATCATAAGTTCTATATTACAAACTACGATCAAAAACATCTGCCATATCCCATACACCGTTTCTTTACAGAGGGTATGTTCACTTTCTTTTCAAGATACATAGGCTTTTTTATAACTATCAAGGCACAGAAAGGTTTTGACAAAAAATGAGCAAGATAAAAGACATGTCGTTGGACAAATTATCTCCCCTCGTGTTTGGAAAAGAAAATCCGACCATCCTTTTTCTATGCAGAAAAACAGAAGAATTAATAGAAAATAAAGTTTATATAGAATCAATAAAAAAACACTTCTCAGGTGCCAATTTTGTTGAAATGACAGTAGAGAACGCCCTTAAGGAATTGAAGCGGAAAATAGATCTCGTCATACCCGTCCCACCGTACGAAGCCCCACTTGAACGAAGAGATATTGAAAAAGATACTCTCTCCCTGCGTTTTCGGTATTTTATCATCCATGAAACAAATTATGATTCGGTGCGAGTTGCAAGTCGTATGGATATGATCTATAGAACTTACTTCCGTAAGTATGCCTTAGTATTATTTTTTGATGCAAGTTTATTGTTTCTCGTTTTTCCAATGTGGATTATTTATGGAGTTTATCTTGCCTTGCGGATGCTCAGAATTCTGAAACCACCTGATTTGGAATACCAATAGTAAAGATCTGATTTCAATTAACTCATATATGAGTCCTACCATTGCATAGACAAAAAGAAAAAAACATGCCAGATTTAATCATCAATATTTCACGCTATCATACCTCACAATTCCTTGAGGAACAACAAAGCGGAAAGAAAAAACTTTGTGTGGAGGTATTTAATTGAGCCAGAATAAACCAACTTCAAAACCATATATCATAATCTTAATATTACTGCTTGCGCTTGCGGTAAGACTGGTTTATCTGAAAGCCTTCCACAACGAGTACTTTTTTGTGGGTCTTGTCTGCGTTGAAGCAGAACTGGCAAAAAGCCTGATTGAAGGACGCGGACATGTCATCTACCCCACCAGTTATTGTAACTCGCTAAACGAAAAGAAAAAATTGATTGATATTGAAGATTTTCATGGAAAAATCATAGGCAAGCCCCAACCAATCATTCAGGACATGCCAGGATATGCGTATCTTCTTGCCTTCACATGGAAAATATTCGGTGAAAAGAGATACATTTATATACAGATCATTCAGGTATTGCTTGATGTCTTCTGCTGTTATTTATTGTTCAGACTTGCCACACTTCTTTACGGGGTCAGAGTCGGAATGCTCAGTGCTTTTTTATATGCCACTTATTTTCCGCAGGCAAGGCTTGCCGTTGCTGCACTGAGGGATATATGGAGCACGCTTGTCCTGATTCCACTTATGTTTCTTATAGTTCGTGAAATCAAGAAATACGGGATAAGAATATCACTTCCCACATATCTCGCAGCGGGTGTATTATTAGGCGTGGATTACTACATCCGCGGTTCTTCAATACTGCTGCCCGTATTCTTGTCAGCAGGCATCCTTTTAGTTACAAAAAGTTTGAAAAAATCCATCTGCGCTTTCGCTGTTATGACTCTGGTGATGATCGTTTTCATGTCGCCGTGGATATACCGTAATTACCGGGTGTTTAACCACCTCATTCTTACACGACCAGTGATGGGGCAGGGATTATGGGAGGGGTTAGGATTAGTAAAGAATCCTTTTGGCGCGGTGCTGGACGACGGCATTACATGGAAACAAGCAGTTGGGGAAGGTTACAGGGGGGGATACGGCACCTACGAATACAATAAATTTCTGATGAAGAAAGCGATCACCGCCATAAAAGAACACCCGGACATTTACTTCAAAGCCATCGCTCTTCGCACCCTCTATGGCACTGTCCTTTTATGCCCGAATAACTATCTTTACAAGTTCGGACAAAAATATACTTACACTGAATACAAGAAAAAACACAATAAATCAAGGATGGAATTTATAAAGGAAAAACCGCATTTCTTCCTGATCAGGTTGTTTGTTTTTATTTTATATATGATTTATAAAGTCTTTGAAAGATTATTGTTTTTCCTTATGCTTGCTGGTTTCTTCCTCAGTTTGAGGCACTGGAGAATAAATCTTTTGGTGTTGTCGGTGCCGATATACTACCTCGCTACGACCATACCGACACATCTTGAGCCGAGATATATTCTCATCAGCACTTTCCCTTATCTGATTCTTTCCTCCATCTTTATAATTTACATTTATATTAAACTTTTTAGAGTGGATACTAACATCTCAAAAGAGAGTTTTTATCTATAACAACTCTGCATCATCAGTGTGAACTGAGGAAATAATTGGACACGGAAGGATTGAAGGGGTCATAATGAAGGAGCAACAATGAAAAAATTTTTACCGGCAGGTGTTATTTTGTTCCTGACGGTGCTATTAACTGTCAGCACTACAGGCTGCAAGAAGACGATTAAACCTGCTGAAGGCAAAATAGAACTCGCTTTCTGGGGCGGGTGGACAGGCTCCAACAAGAGACAGATGGTTAAAATAGTGGAAGATTTTAATGCAAAAAATAAGAACATTCATGTTACTCTGACGACCTATGAGTGGGAGCCGCTGTTCAACAAACTGCTCACTGCCTACCGCGGCGGCACACCGCCGGATGTAATCGCAATGCGCCAGACCGACATTACTCAATACGCCTCTCTCGGCATACTTGAACCTATGGATATACCTCTCGGCAAAATCAGCATACATTCTAATGACTTTGCCGCTCATATATGGGAAGGGTTCAAATATAACGGGGAATTATATGCAATGCCTTTTGATATTCACATGCTTGCGATGTTTTATAACAGGGAAATGTTTGAGGAAGCAGGGCTTGATCCTGATGATCCGCCGCAAGATTGGGAGTCGCTTACGGAGACTGTTAAAAAATTGACAATCCGCGACGAGGCAGGGAAAGTTACGCAATACGGCATCGGGATTCCAGCCGTTCACCAAAACGCTTATAGATACTGGTTCAGCCTGCTGTATCAGAACGGCGGGCGGTTTCTGACGCCTGACGGAAGAAGGGCAGCCTTTAATTCTCCCGAAGGCGTTGAAGCCTGCGAGTTTCTTCACGATCTCATCTACGCATATAAAGCCGCACCGGAACAAGAAGCAGATGCGGTAAAAGATTTTAAGGAGCGCAAAATCGCCATTATCTTTGATTTGCCCTGGTTGGTGTCTGTTATGAGCAAGGGTCAAGAATTTGATTTCGCGATCGCTCCGTTTCCGAAAATCTTTGAGAAGAATGCGGTATGGGCAAACAGCCATGGACTATCCATCCCTAAACGGGTCAAGTCCGATCCTGCGCGACGGGACGCCGTGCTCAAACTGCTGCGTTTCATCTCCGACTCAAGCCTTGAATGGGCAGAGGGCGGACAGATACCTGTTAGAAGGAGCATACTGGAGAGTCAGGAATTTAAATCGCTTTCCCTGCTGTTTCCTTTTGTTTATTCCATTCAACATGCTGTGTATCTTCCGAAACTGAAGAAAGCCTCTCTCATTTTTGCTCCTGATGCAAATACGCCGATGATGTCTGCGATGCAGGAAATTCTTCTGAACAAAAAAACGCCGCAGGAAGCACTGGATTCCGCCGCGAAGCAGGTGGATGAAATACTTGGCAAGCGATAAATCTCTGGTGTAGAAAGTGCAATATAAAAAGTATATTGCAGCCAGCAATCAGTAACGGGTAGCCAGCAACAGCATGTTAACCCTAATCAACTCTGGCTTCTATCTGCTATCTACGGGCTGCTTTTTTACACTGGAATCAATTATGTATTTAATATAAAATGAATAAAATACAGTAAAGTGAGGAACTGATATGAAAAACTATCTTTGGATCATTGCAGTTTTCGCCTTTTTGGGGCTTTTAGTTTCAGTCCCCGGCTGCTCAAAAAAGGGCAAATCCTTTCCAACAGGTCAAATAACCGTGATCTGCCCACCCGCCCCTGGCGGCACCTCCGATCTCGTTACACGCTCGCTTTCTCATTTTGCTGAGAAGGAATTTAAGACACCTGTCGTTGTGGAGAACAAAACCGGTGGTGCAGGCGCAATTGGCATGAACTACGGCGCTCGCTCAAAACCGGATGGTTATACTGTTACTTATGTCGTTGTGGAAATAGCAATCCTTCCGCACCGGGGCTTAACACCAATCTCATACAAGGATTTTGATCTGCTTTTTCGCATAAACTACTCGCCCGCCGCTCTCACTGTCCATGCTGATGCGCCATGGAAAAAATTTGAGGATTTCGCAGCGTATGTCAAGAAGCATCCCAACGAATTGCGTGTCGGCAACTCCGGCGCTTTCTCCATCTGGCATCTTGCGGCGGCGCTTCTTGAACAGAAATTGGGCACGCGGTTCATTCACATCCCCCATAAGGGCGCCGCACCAGCGGTAAAAGAACTCCTCGGCGGACATGTTGACGCCGTCGCCGTAAGCCCGACTGAAGTTCAAACCAATGTGGAGGCTGGCAAACTCCGCATGTTGGCAATCCTTGCGGATGAACGAGACCCGAACTTTCCGGATGTTCCCACCGCAAAAGAACTCGGTTACGATATTGCCATCGGTGCATGGGGCGGTATGGCTGTCCCCAACGGCACACCGCAGTCAGTAAGAAACACCCTCATTGCAGGCTTCAAA
>JBFMBQ010000347.1:0-5343 GCA_040755115.1 bacterium | reverse complement strand
ATGAGAATTGTCACTTCCTTTGAAAAATTAAATATTTCTCGCCAAGACGCAAAAGGCACAAAGAACTTCGTGTAAATTAGTGGGTAATAATCTGTGTTCATCCGTGTTCATCTGTGGTTTACATTTGGGCAAAAGGGGTCAGGTCTAGAAATGAGAATTGTCACTTCCTTTGAAAAATTAAATATTTCTCGCCAAGACGCAAAAGGCACAAAGAACTTCGTGTAAATTAGTGGGTAATAATCTGTGTTCATCCGTGTTCATCTGTGGTTTACATTTGCGCCCATACACGCTAAAACAATTCTATTTCCTTCTTTATGCTCCCGACTGTTACGACGGGCGCAGTTCGCGGGCGCTTCTTGCTCCATCCGTCTTCTAAAAAACCCCACTCCACAAAAGCCTGATTATGCGTTCTGTAATTCCATTGAGCGGTGATGGTCAGCGGGCTTGCGGCGTCCGCAGGGATTGCAAATTCAATCTTGTCCCTTTGTGTCTCTCCGGGTTTTATGTTGCGTCTCACAACTTTCTGCTTAATATCCCACACCCGATTTCTCACCAGAAGGTGGTCACGGCTGTCCAGCATATACCCTCCAAGCATAAGTTGCAGAGGATAATCATCTGCCAGCCTGTGCTCTTCGTTCAATTTGCCGAGTTCGTAAACGATTCTGCCCTCGGCATCCACTACCTTTACTTGCAGCCAGCCTTCCACCAGGTCCAGCGGCGCGGCTGGGAACTGGTGGTCAATGCCCACATTTGATGTGATCATATTAAGATGGAACACTTCGCCCGCCTTCGGTTTGTTAAGCGGCACTATGTTGAGGAAAAGCCAGAAGGCGACATCGGAGCGGTCCGCAGGTTTCTTCCGCAGCGTCCAGAATTTCACAGACGGAATATCCATAGCGATGTCTCCGCGCATCCAAGCCTGTATCATTTTCACCGATTTGTCATAGCCGAGTTCGTACGCCACTGTGGCATTCGCGCCAGGGAAGAAATGATTCTTTTTTGTCCCCTCCCAGCCCAGATAATATCGCGGCTGCATGTGGCAGCGGATACATGTATTTCGCTCAAGACCGACTGAAGCGGGAGAAACTATCTGTAATCCGTGACAGGACTGGCAGTAAATATCCCGCGAATAAAGGGGGCGTTTGAAAACCCGTCCGTGACCGTTCGGGTTCAACTTGATGAGAGTTTCGTCCCACCGCCCGATGCGCTCCGTGTCGGGGGCGCCGGGGTTATAGAACGAACTTAAATGCGCTGTCTGCGGCTCCACCGTGATGTATGAAATACGCTTGTTTGTGGGGTGCAGGCGGACGGAACTTATCTGATGGCAGTAGGCGCAGGAAAAACCGTCCTGATTGAGTTTGTGCCTTAAATTTTTTTCGCCAGAAAACATCATATACGGATAATGGCAACCTGCGCACAGCAATTGATTATCCTTCCCGATTTCTTCTGCGAGCAGATCAATATTTTTTATAAAATGCGGTGTGCGCACGGAGAGATAATGATTGCTTATTTCAAAATCCGCAAGTTCCGCCTGATGGCACCCTGGGTTCGCAGCGCAACTGCGCGTTGCCATCAACATTCGGGCGATGTCCCCCGGAAAGGGCGCGGGGAAACGATCTTCAGGCGGACGCTGCTCCAGAGGGATGGTTGACATGGAATAAGTCATCGCTGGATTTTTGTGATTCCTGTCAACAACGATCAACAGCAGGAAAACGCCGCCCACTATCACGATGGCGATCAGCATCTGTCCGATTTTCTGAAGATGACGATGTGGGATTCGTTCTCTTTTAATCCGCATTTGAAAAAGGAGGCTGATTAAAAATGCGGCAAAAAGCGCAATGGTAGCATATCTGTGGGTTGCGAAGAAAATTTTATGCCGCGCCAACCCGTAAACGGGCAGGAGCGCCGCTCCCGTAGTCAAACTCAAGGCGAGCAGAAAATAAGTAAACTGCCAGCCGAGCGCGGGCGCCTTGAGAACTGGATCAATCTTTGCGGATAAAAGCGATCTTGCCGAAACAAACAAGAGAACGAGGATGACGACGCCTGATAACGGGACGAAGATAATCGGCAATAAGGCTGCCAGCACCGACAATACCGCGAAAAGCGCCACAAACACAATAGTTCTCTTGTCGCTTTGAGAACCGTCGGGACCGACGCCGGCTCGTTGTTTTGCATGGTGAAGATAATACATAAGCAAAAAGACCGCCAATGGAATCCCTGAAAGGGAATGAAGAACGATGTTTACCCGATACGGCACTCCCCATGCATGGGATAAAACGAGATAAAATCCTGAAGAAAAACGAGCGAGAGATTTGCAAGAAAATTCATTGTTTTATACCGATTTGCATCCGTAGGGAGAAAATCATTTTTTGCCACCCCCAAACTTGTTTGGGGGTGTTGCATTACCCGCTTGGACGCAAATTGATTCTATGAATGTCTTCACCGGAAAACGGGAGACAAACCTGAAATATTGCACCGCTGCTGCAAAGAAGATAAGTCCCGTTGCGACCGCCGACAACCTGTAGCCGAGTATGAAGATCAGCCATTGAAAGAGATACAAGCCGCCGAGCACTCCAAGACTGAACAGGGCAAGCGCCCGCAGCCGATCTTCAGGCTCCAGGCGGACTAATGCACACGCCCACAACAAGCATCCCATCCCGCTCAACACTAATGTGCCGACAAGAGAGACAGCAGGTGCATGCAGACCATTGACTAACCAGAAAGTTAGTATCAAAACGGTTATAGGGCTTAAAAAAATCGCCCATCGCGGAGCACTTCTCCATCGCCCCATAATCAGCAACGGCAGGGCAAAACCGACAAGATAGGCAATTCCAACCAGAACCACGCCGGGACCCGGTCCTTTAGGCATCAGCCACGAAACACGAGAATAGAGACATGTCTCCAGCAAACCGACCGCAACACCACTCAAGGTAAAATATGTCCCCCACAACCCATTTCCAGACCTGACCGCTCTGACCCACCGAACCACAATGGGAACAGCCGCCCGCAGCGCAAATAAAAGAACCGATGCGAGCAGCAGCAATATCGCAGGTGAACGGTCTGCTTGTGCCATGTTGAAAATTTTGCCCGGATAAAAGATCAGAAAGGCAGAAACCGCAATTAAAACATAAAATACAACATGATCCGGTTTGAAAGGTATGCCCCATTTCAGTTTGAATCCGACATGAACCATCGCAAACACCAGAAGAATGAAAAACGGCGCGATGACGCTCAACAATACGGGAGATAAAACCTTGAGATGAAACGGTTTGTCGTCGTTGAACTGCGCAGCCTTCTTCCGGGCAGTGTCAAATTTAATTTCCTTGAACGAGGCTATCATTGCAACCTCTCTGGTGATCCGCTCCAGTTGCGCCTTGTCTCTGGAGGCGACGACATAAAACAACGGCAGCCCTGTCATCGGGAATTCGCTGATGAAGACATGAAAGCCGAGCACATACACATCATCGGGTATGTTAGCCATCATGGGGTAAATTTCTTCCTCCCGCGAACTCCCCCAGTCAATGACAAACACCCCTTTGTCCGTCAGCAGTTTGTTGAAAATCAAATCGTAATTGTTTCTGCTCGTCAGATAGTCTTCGTGCTGCACAACAGAGTGAGGCAGGGGCGCCAGGCGGAGACCGATGCCATTCAAAAAGACAAGATCGTATTTATTTTCCTTCTCCGCCTGTTTTCGGATAAACTGCCGCAGGTCGTCGGCGTAAACTTCCATACCTGGTTCTTTGAACAGATAACCGTTATACCGCCCGTAGCGACCTTTCATCAGTTCAGCCATCGTCCGATCAAACTCCACCGAAACATATTTTTTAACATCGGGATTGTGTTTCATTATGATTGAGCCGTAAAGCCCGTCGGTGCGCCCCGCCAGAAGGATGCGCCGCTTGCCGGCTGATATTGCCGTCAGCAGATTGTGAAATTCGGCGGGCAGCAGGCCCGGATCATCACATGCCCACCAGACCATTATCGTGTTGTGAACCGCGCCTATACATCTATCGTCCCGAAACGAAATGAAATCAAGGCGGTAGTAATCAGTCCAGTGCTCGCTGAGATGTTTGTATTGATCAATTTTCCAGACATAGAATACGCGGTAATGATTGTGGGCGGCGAGCCAGAGCATAACAGTGCAAATAATCACCCCCGCAGTCAGCCAGCGCCTGTCAGCCATGAGAAACATAGCGGCTGCTCCGCCCAGATAAAGCGGCGGGTATCCGCCGAGAAATTGCATGGAATAATGACCGATTGGCGCGCCCAGCGCCATACCTAAAAAATAAACGCCGTGAACAGTCGGCGCGTTACGGGATGAACGAAAGATTTGTCCAAAAAGAAAACCGAAGAACATAAAAAATGACGGGGACAGTAAAACGGATATTAAAAAGCCTCCCACGCGAAGAACAGGGTTTTCCGGCAAGGGATAGGGATAATACAACGAGCCGAGAAAATAATGGACGGTGATGTTCTGATTGGTTATCATTGACCAGAGAAATACAGTCAACAGCAGGCAAAACAAGGGAGTCAGTGTTTTAAGGCTGCGCCCCTTATTCGCCAACAGCAGTCCCAGAGGGAAGCCCAGCCCCATATACATCAATAGCCCCACAATTACCAGGTCTACAGGGAACTTCAGGGTGAAGTGCTTGATTAAAAGAATGAACATGTAATTTGTGAGGAAGCCGATGAAAAATGTTCGGGCGAGATTTGCGGGAGTGTCGCCGGCACGCAGAGCCGATGCAGGAATCTCCTTGAAATTACCGCTGTCTTTGATGGAGTTTAAGGTTGCCATTTCAATGATGTTCAGAATTTTTCAACAGCCTGTTAATATACTAACAATTTCAGATAAATGAGCGCATTCAAAAATCTATAAACCTGTAGGGCGCGGTTTCCGCACCGCGCCTTTTCGGCGGCATACGGAGATGCCGCCCTACAGTAAGAACACAATTTATTTTCTGCCCCCATTAGCATAATGCCTTTTCAGCAATTCCTTAATTAAATAATATAGGGATTTTAACATTTTTGCACAATTAAAAAAGCAGACTGAAGATAGAAGCCAGCAGCCCGAATAAAATCGTTATTAACTTTATATTACTGGTTACTGGCAAAAATGAAGAAATGAAGCAGGTTTTTATCTCAATATTGCAAAAAAATTAACAGCTCGCACGCAAAGGGCGCAAAGAGTGAGCATAGAACGCAAACGCAAAATGACAAAATCCAAATGCCAAATGTCAAAGTCCAAATATCAAATATTTAACCGCTAATTACACTAATTTTCGCGAATTAAAATTAGTGTTAATTCGTGTAATTCGTGGTTCATATTTTTTGTCATTTGATCTT
>JBFMBQ010000346.1:0-3363 GCA_040755115.1 bacterium | reverse complement strand
ACCATTACATGCTCAAGGAATTTTGCTGTTACATCCTCGCCGGCAGTGATACTGCCTTTGTCCTGCCCGTGCATTCCCTTGTTGAGGAAAACCGACCCGCCCGCATCAAGATATGCACCGCCGACCGGTCCCATAATGGTTATATTGGCATCCGCTTTTACCGTGAAGCCCTCAAGGACGCCGCCGGTAACGATTACATCACCGACGAAATTTATGTTCCCAGTAGAGAAATCAACATCGCCCTGCACTTCATACACAGGCAGGACATGAATTCTGTTCTGCTGGAGGCGCGGCTGCCCGGCAATCTCTGCTATGAGCATGTTAGGATTTTCAGATGAAAACTCCACATTCTTGCCCGCCGGGAACGGAATATCTTTACCTTGTTTTGCGGGTATCGTTTCGCCAAAGACATTAATGCCGTCTTTGCCCGGTGTGGGGGGTGTTTTAATTGCGAGCGGCTCGCCTGCACGGACATTCTGCACGACATTAAGTTCGTAGAAATCCACACTGCCGTCCTCAGCGATAGTAGGACGCGGGGTGGAGGCTTCAACATTAAAGAGATATTCTACTCTCCCGTCCTCGCCGTTCTCAGCCGGTTTGCCTTCGGCAACGAGGACCTTCTCGTTATACCAGCGCTGGGCGATCATGTTTTCAAGCGCATCCTGTTTTATCCCATACTTCACACCGGCAGCCGCAAGTGCCGCCAGCGCAGTATCCATTTCAACATCTCTTCCGCCTTTAGGCGGAGAGAATATAATTGTTGTCTCCATCTTATCCTTGGATATTGAGACCTCTGCATAGCCGTCCACCTTGCGCGCAATCGGATAAGTGCGTGCCGGTTGACTCTGTGCGCGGATCATCTTATCAATCATGGAATAATCAATTGAGAAATCCTGCGCGCCGACTTCCTCAAGGGCAAGGAGCACCTGTTCGGATACCACCGGCATGCCGCCTGCCTTTGACTTGTCAATGATGGCAAATACTTCAATTCCGTCAGGTGAAAATTTCAGTTCAACAGGGCCGCCTGGCATAGTATCACCTTATATTACTCGGAGCATTAGATACTTCCTTTTTTTTTCGTCATTCGGTTACGGTTGCGCGGCTGGTATCGGGAATCGTAGTTCGCATTTCGTAGTTCGGGAAAAATCTTCAAATCCCGAATCACAATCTACGAATCCCGAACTACGATTCAAGTCGCGCAACCGATCAATGATACACGCAACCGTGAGTAAAAATGCAGCCAGTCATTTATATCATATAGCATTAGAACCGACCAGATAAATTTTAGCATATTTGCGAGAAAATTGTTGTTATTTTTTTTACAATCTTTACTGTGATTTAGATCACACTTCCTCGGTCAATACTGCCCGAAGCCGCATCAGTGCCTTTGAATGCAACTGGCACACCCGCGATTCACTGACATTGAGCACCTCTCCGATCTCCTTAAGCGTGAGATTTTCAACATAATACAGTCCGATTACCTTCTTTTCCACTTCCGGCAGTTTATCGCATGCCTCTATGAGGATGTTGCGCATCTCCTGTTTGATCACAAGATTCGCCGGGTCATCAGCGGTAACATCCTTGATACGGGCAATAAAAGGGATGGGTTTCTCGTCCTCTGATACCTGAAGCAGTTCCTCAAAGGAAAGCACTACCGTGCCCGCCAGGTCGCCGAGGGCGGTATTCATCTCATCTACTGTTATGCCGAGGACATTTGCGACCTCGTTTTCCTCAGCGCTCCTTCCGAGTTTTCTCTCAACATCTGAGAACGCCTTCTCTATTTCGCGGCATTTGCGCCGCAGTGTGCGCGGCGCGAAATCGGCACGGCGCAGGAAATCCAATACAGAGCCCCGTATCCGAAGCGAGGCATACGATTCAAACCTGCTCACACGATCAGGCTCAAACTTCTCAATTGCATCCAAAAGACCGAGTATTCCTTCTCCAACGAGGTCCTCGCGGTCTATGTTCGGCGGCAGCCGATACCCTATCCTGTCCACTACCCATTTTACCAGCGGCAGATACCTCTCTGCAAGCCGCTGCCGCGCTTCCTCATTGCCGCTCTCTTTGAATTTCTGCCAATCCTCTTCTTCTGTGTATACCTGCTGTGCCATCTTGTATGCGATATTCATATTTTATAGTGACAAGTAAACTGTTATCTTGTTTCTCGTTATCTCGCCCTCGTTTTTTCAGAGAAAAAGAAACAACATAACTTTCGCCTTGCGCTTGCAGTAAAATTAAGTTCTTATCTATGAGATCGCCGCTAAAACACTAAAACAATAAATTTAAAAAAATTTTTGTAGGTTTTTGTGTTTTCGTGATTTTGTGGCGGGAAATAAGTGCTTATCCATATTATTAACGGATAAGTTTTAACTGAATTTCCAGAAGATAAAAATGAGAACGATCGTTGAAACTATCAGAAGGATTAAGCCGCTCATTATCTGCCGCCCGAACCGCTCCTCGGCGAAAACCGATGCCTCGTCCATGAAGGGGTCAAATATATCCTGCACCTCCTCTTTTGTCTTTATCTTGACTTCGGGAGGGATGAAAAATTCACCGAAAATCCCCGGGCCGAACTCCACGAAGGCTTCAACAAAAGTGTCCGAGCCTTTGTCAATTTTGACAACAGGCGCCAGAAGCGGTACCAGTTCATCGCCCACACAGCCGCCGAGCAACTCGCTGAAGTATCGTGCCGATTCGCGTCCGTCCTTGATTTTAACTACCACTTCGTCGCCGACCGCTATCTGCCGCGCCGCCCTGCCCGAAAACGGCGAGATTTCCGGCTCACATATCAGGACAACTTTCGGCAACGGTTCTTGCGGCGAGGTGGAAGGAATATCCCCCGGCAACGAGACGGTGGTCGCTGCGGACGGCTCCTCAAAGAGCGCCGCTGCCCGCTCTTCCAGTGTCGGCTCCCTTCGTTCCCCGTGAAGCAGCGCCTCAACCGATTGAGCAGAATACTGGCGTGCCTGATGGTTGACGGTGAAATCTTCGCCGTAAATCTCCTTGAGGGTTTCGGCGAGGCGCAGATTGGTGCGCTCGCCCTGTGCGGTTTGATAGTCACTGATCAGCGCGCGAACCAGAGGGGTGGTCAGTTTTGATTTCAGCAGTGAGAGATTGCTCCTTGATGTTGTGCGGTGGCGTTCAGCGATCTCGCCTTTCACAGTGTTCATCGTTGTGCCGAAAACAGTGGGCGGCATGTTCACATCCAGTCCCTTTGCCTGCGAGGCGCTCAGGGGATATGCGAGGTCTCCGTAAAGGAGATTTTCCGCCGCCATATTGATAAGCAGGATGAGAAAGCCTTCTCCTGCTGCGTGTGTTTTAGAAGTAAAATGGATGTGCAGCACGAGCACATCGCGCGGTTTT
>JBFMBQ010000345.1:0-15361 GCA_040755115.1 bacterium | reverse complement strand
TTATCCCTTTCCGCGATGTTATTGATGAGGCAGCCCGATGCGGCATCGTCGCAATCATTCAGCCCGGCGGCTCCATGCGCGATGACGAGATCGTTATGGCTGCCGATGAACACAACATCTCAATGGCGATAACAGGCATGCGGCACTTCAAATTATGATTGCAACTTGTGAATTACAATTCAACGCGCAATTATGAATTGGAGACCTCTGAAAAAGTCGCCTGGTGCGACGGCAGGCGAACATCCCAAAACTTGCTTTGAGATGCTTCCAGAGGGAGAGACTGGATTCCTGCTCTCGCAGGAATGACAAGATGGGTGGTTCATCGGACTTTTTCAGAGGTCTAAATTGTATGATTGGGATCAGACCTGACTTTGATTATCATTCCTCTCCCGAGGTAAAATCCTACTTTCTATGTCTTTCATTTCATCCACAATTTCATTTTGTTCTGACTTTCTCTCTGAATTAATTTTTATATCTAACCACAATAAAACGCCACCTGTAACAACAGTGTTGTCAGTAGCGGCAGTGTCAAGCGAGATTTTATATGCGAATGGATTACCGAGAAGGATTTCGTTTTATCAACAGACGTTCCATATAAATGGTCAAAGACGCCGTTCGGGGCAGGTAAACCCAGAAGGCGCGCCCGGGAGAAACCGTCCACAACTCCTCAAAGCGCAATGGGTTTAAGTCTCAAACTTTAGGTGAAAAGATATTAATGTAATCCGAAATCCGTAATCGAAAGTTGATTTATCACATATTCTGCATCTTTTATTGCTTCTGAATTTAATTTTGAAAGATTTGGGACAGTATCATTATAATCGCATTTATTTCTCCATTGTCTTAGATCATCCAATTTTTTCGCGATCAGAGGTTTCCCTATTTCCCTAAAGCAATCTCTAACTTTCCCATGATCTTCAACCTTGCAACTTGGATAAAAATCATATCTATCACGCGCATAATTTCTGGCACAACAGAATGCCGCATAATAGGCTCTACTTACCGCACATCGTGATGCAGCCTCTTGAGTAGTAAAGGTGCACTCACTTGATTGTAGATATTTTGCTATTCTGAGATATTCTGTCCAGTCAAACATGTTTTTTTCTGTGGATGTTTAAAATCAGTGGTTACGATTATCCAACCTGATTTTTTAGTAAGTTTATCAGCGTATTCCACACTGATGGAATTAATCTTATCTGAAATTTCTTCATCGTATTCAACTTGTCTCACATAAAGTGTTAAATATTCATCTTCTATCTCTGGATCCCTATATAATTCAAGGGACAACTCTGTGTTTTTATCAAAATATTCCGAAACTCTTATACAGATCGATCTCGTTATCTCCTTCATATCAGGGAAACGACGGAAGTAATCATTTATTTCATTTGGGATAGGAATATTAATTCGGTCTGGTAATATTGTTTCTACTGATTCTTCAGAGGCAAACTTTAGTTGAGGTCTTCCATGCTTCGCTAATTGTATTGTTGTAGGATTTTGATGATTAAATATTAATGCGCCCAAGTAACACAGATCTGAATAATCTTTTGCTTCTCTTGTTATTTTTATTCTTGTTTTCATTTTTTCACCTTTTAAAATATCTATTTTAATATAATTGAAAATATACTAATCGCCAATGCTATTAATGCTATAATAAATAACAGGAAACCTCTCCACGGAGTTGCCCAGGAACATATAAAATCAACCCTGAAACTATGCAAGTCTAAAAAAACGGTTCTTGCATATTTATTGTTGTTTTTTTTGAACTCATCAGGATTAAGATATTTCCGTCTAAGTTCACCCATTTTGAAATAAAATTCGTCATTAGTCATACCATCCTTTAATTTGCATATTTCCTGATCACCCACAATATCTAATATACCAACATCTTTCATCTTTTCAATAAGAATGCATCCCTCAGGAAAATCTGATGGAGCGATCGATCTTGCCAAATCAGTTTTGCTTTTGGGCAAACCATAACTTACTTGATCAATACAAAAACTCGTTATTCCTACTAGGTCATGTTTAGAATTTCGCACAGATCCCCCCATGATGCTGTGAGCAATAATTTCAATCTTTTTGCCTGATGGAATCTGTTCTTTATTGTAGTCATGCCCAAAAGGTGGGAGTTCAAGTTCCAAACACTGTGTGCCAATATATGCAATAGAAACAGATTGCAATCCTTGTATATCAACTTTAACGCGGTGACCTCCAAATATCAATCTATGATCTCCAATTCGTGTAGATGTTCCAGGAGCATGAAAACCCTCTCTTGTAACAATCTGCCCAACCTCTTCTATTTTGTGTTTTATCCTTGTTTCTTTGGGATTTTCTTTTAATTCCTCTATTCGTCTTATTATTTTGGTGCGAACTTGAATTGGACAGGCAATATAATTATGGAGATTCCATATAGGCATAATCCAATCTAAGAATGTTTGGCTAATTCCACCCATTGGTTTAAGTGTGTCAAATAATACCGGTTCAATTAGAATTCGGAACCAAAATTTATTCTTACCATATGGTTGAAGTGGTTTATTAATCTTGATCTGATATAGTGATTTCCTTATTTTTTTCATAATATCTATATATACTGGTTTGTTCAATCTACTATACCAACTAATTTCTTTTTCATCTTCAACTAAGTCATAACCTTCAAATTCTTCAATTTGGGGGTGTGACGTTGGATTTGTTACATCGGGTATAAACAATGATAATCGACCATCTCGAGACTTTACTGATTTTCCATAATAAAACCATCCCCATTTTGTATCTTTTTCTCCAACAGGGAGCAAATATACATTATCTTTCCATGTATTGTCTTCTTGCCTTTTACGGCAAAAGTGAGGCGATCCAACAAAAAAATTATCAAGTGGTTTGTCATCATCCACTTGAAGCAAAAAATCATATATCTCAGTAGCAAGCAACTTCTTTCCGCTTGCTCTGAGCCATACCTGTTCTACTAAAATTGGCACAGTGAGCAGACGACCTGGTGAAAAAATATCTATGCAAGGCATTTAAATTATTGTTTTGAATTCAATTTTTTGATACTTATTGTTTTTAATTCCCATTAATAGGATACCACTTTAAATGAAATTTCAAACACTGTCAATGGTGTAATTGAAGAATTTTATAGTGCCGCAAGTTTTCTTATCCTACAAACTTTTAACACTTTACTGGATTGCTAAAAATTTATATGCTATTATTTGATCGCCGTAAGTTCAACATTACAGGGGAAAATAATAAAATTGATTGAATTTACGAGAAAAATAAATTACAGATATGAAAGGGCGTGAAAAATATATGTTAAAACTAAAGAAGAACGACAGGAAAAGTAATGGTCATCACAACCTTCTGCCGCTTCTGGTGCCGATGGCGATGTTCTGCGTCTGTATGCTTGCGCTGACAACCGATGCACAGGCGATGGAGATCGGCGCTGTGGATGTCATGCTCGTTGCTAATGAGCATCCAATCAAGAAAAAGTTTGAAGACGAACTTGAGAAGATACGGAAGGAAAAGACAGAAGCGTTTCAGGAAAAGGCGAAGAAACAATTTGGCGTGAAAAATCTGGATGAACTGAAGGGCGAGCAAAAAGAACAATTCCAGCAGATGTTCATGGATGAAAACGAGAAGTTCAATGATGAAATGAAGAAGAAATACGATGAAAACCTGAAGATCATAGAGGGAGACATTTTGAAAGTCGTACAATCAATAGCCCAGAAGAAAAAACTGACCTATGTTCTTGACAAATCAGTAATGCTTTTCGGCGGGATTGACATAACGGATGAAGCAGTCTCAGAGATCAAAAAGAAATAAATCTTGAACATGTGCAATTCAGATTGTTTCTCTCTGTTTCAGTTGCGATTGCCATTAAACGGTTGCGTGACTCAAATCGTAGTTCGGGATTCGGGAAAAAGAAAAAATAAAAACCCGAACTACGAGATACGAACTACGAGTCCCGATTCCAGCAGCGCAACCCCATACGAAAAACGCAACCGAAATAGCAAAAGGGGGGCTGAAAATGGAACACCGAATAGGCATAATCTCATTCACTGACCCTCGCGCGGCAGCCGCTCATGTGGAAGAACGAGAGAAAAACATAAAAAATCGCCACACCGAACTCGCAAATTTCCTCGCTCAAAACGGCATCTCCGTAATTGATCCGCTCGCAAAAATAAGAAGCAAAAAAGCCCGAATCTACGGCATCGCAACCACCAGTGAAGTTGAAAAGTGCGCCCGCATACTGAACGCAGGCGGCGCTATGGGTGTGATCGTCGGCTGCTGGCACTGGACAGAGCCGCAACTGATCTGCTCCCTCGTGCGCAGTCTGAACATCCCTGTGATGCTTTATACCGCAGATGACCCGCAGTGGGCAGGGGCAGTGCACATCTCCGCCACAGGCGCCGCACTCTGGGAAATGGCGCCGAACCGATACGCACTCACCCACGGACGCGTAATCGGACAGATGGAAGAACTCCTCCCCTGGGTAAAAGCAGTGTGCGCCCTCGCAGAAATGCGTGCAGCCACACTTCTCCTCTGGGGCGGGTCATACTGCCTGCGTATGAATCATCTGCGCGATGACGAGGAAAAACTCAAAACCTTCATAATCGGCGACATTGTTGAAGAAGGACAATACCTCCTCATCCGCCGCGCTGAAAAAATACTCGGCAAATCCCCTGAACGACTTGAACGGTTCCGCAAATGGCTGCGACGGGGCGGCGCAAAACTTGTTTTTGATCCGGCAATGCTCACCGAAGAATCCTTCCTGCGCCAGGTCGCACTCTATTTAGCCGCACGAGACCGATTAAAAGAACTACAGAACGAAAACATTGCGGGCGTCTCCATACGCTGCCAGCCCGAATTGTCCGAAGAATGGGGCGTAACCGGCTGCCTGCTGCCATCATTCTTGCCTTTCGGGCACGACAGCGAAGGCGCACAGCCGGTTGTCCCCACCGTTTGCGAAGGCGACATCAAGGGACTCCTTACAGTTACGATGCTCCATAAAATCTCCGGCGCGCCCCCATTATTCGGCGACCTCAAATATATCGGCGACAAACACATCATCATCTCCAACTGCGGCGGCTCATCGGTATATTATGCAGCGCCCGGCGAGAGCACGGGCAAGACGCTGACCCGCCTCACCTTCGCAGGGCAGTGTCAGGGAAAATCAGGGGCAGCAGTCGGATACGAAGGCGCCGCCGGGGAAGACGATGGGATGACAGCCACTTTTGCAAGGATGATCCGTGTGAACGGACAATATTTCATGCAGGTCGGGGCAGGACGCATAGTAACCATGAACAAGGCATTGAGGGGAAAAGTTTTGTGGGGCGATATGTGGCCCCATGTCGCCGTTGAAACGGGTGTGTCGCAAAAACACTTCGCCCGCATCGCCGGCTCAAATCACTACTGCCTCGCGCCCGGCGACCTCGTTGAACACATAACGCATTTCTGCGAGCAGGCGGGAATAACTCCCCTGCACATTGACTCTGATGAGGCAGCAATAAATTCCCTGCAAATCCTTCACGAGACGAAAAATAGCGGATAGTGATCAGTTGTTAGTGAGGAATAAATCGCATCTCCACTTTCACCCTTTTCTCTCTCATCTCCCTTTTCCCCCTTGTGTGAATAATTAGGGTACTTGTAAAAAATGAAAAATATTTTCATGCCGAGCAATAAATTGCAAAATCCATCATAAGTCCCCCAAATGTTCTCTAAAGAAAATGACAAAAAAGATGGACTTAACAAGATAATTACAATTGAACTGGCTCTTCTCGTCTCCCTTGTCCCCCTTTTACCTTCAACATTAAGACCCCAGTATTATCTGACTTTGAGAACCCTCGCATCTGAAATAATTGTTGCCGTTCTCGGATTGACTCTGATTTACGGCTGGGCAGCCGGAAAGATCAAAGGCAAACTGTGTGCGGGACACATACTCATGATCGCCTTTATTGTATCAGGCGCAATTTCCATTTCTTACTGTATTGACCGTGTAACCGCATTGCAAAGCCTCCATCTGCACTTTTGCTGGCTTATTGTAACATTCGCTGGTTACTATCTGTTTCGCGATAAAAAGACTTTTTTGAACTGCCTGAAATGGATCGCGCCAGGCGCCGTCATTATTTGCGCTTATGGAATTTGGGAGAAATTCTCAACCGGCGCCTCGCAAATAAGTTCAACTATGGGATTTCCGACACTTTACGGCGGGTATCTGTTATGCGCCCTGTTCCTGTTTCAATGCGGAATGATTACCGCGCAGAAAAAAAACGAGAGGATTATTTTTGCCTTCACCTTGTGCCTTCTTGTAATCAATCTTTGTTATTGCGGTTCCCTCGCTGCATGGTTCTCTTTCATCACAGGCGAAGGTCTGTTACTGATGAACTATTTTTCAGAATTTTGGAAAAAGAAAAACATTAATCGCACATACAGGATCAAAACCATTTTTATTATCTCCTTCCTGCTTATAACAATTTTGGTTCTATTTACGCAAAACAATCTTAAAAGGGACATCACAAGCAAAAAGGAAAGTCTACAGATGCGCCTGGATAGATGGGAAATCGCATGGAATATGGTCTGGGAAAAACCCCTCTTGGGTTTTGGGTCGGGGCAGTATGAAGTATATTTCCCGCATTACAGGGCAAAAGCAGGTGCAGCAAACGAGACTTGGGAAAGAGACATTGATATTGAAGTGCCTGTCAATACTGAAAATATTGCGCTGATGTTGCTTGCAGAGCAAGGTGTTTTTGCTTTTCTCATTTTTGCTGGAATATTTATCTGGACATTATATATTGTCTTTTCTCGTTCTGCATCCGCCGCCCCGTGGAAGCATCAAACAGGCATTCACCTCGGATGCGGGATTATTGCAATATTAGGATACTCAATTTTTCATTTCCCCTTCCATACCCCAGGCGTCTGGGGGATTATATGGACGATGGTATCTATAATATGGGCGGTTCTTCAAATAAATGGAAAAGCCGAAACCAGTGAAGAACACAAGATAAAATCAGTCGGAAATAAAAGTCTCCTATTGATGCCCTTCCTCATCCCTGCTGCTTTGCTGTTCATTTACCTGCTGTATCTGCCGTTCGGATACTGGACGAACGATATTCAATTTAAAAAAGGCGAAGTTTATGCAATAAACGGAGATATTGAAAAATTCCGCAGAGCGTTTGAAAAAACATATCCGTTTGTGCCAAGAACATGGCGATACTATTACTATTACGGTGAGGGACTTCTCAGGAGTGGTGAAGAAGAGGAGGCTATCGTAAAATTTAAAGTGGCAGAGAAATTCAGACCCTACAGCATAATAATTTTAAGAAAAATTCAACAAGCACTATTTTTCAGCAAACAAACTAACACCGAAGAGTTCCGATTATATAAAAAACGGATAAAAGACCTCACCGACGCAAACCAGCGAATATAACTCCTTCCACTGTAAAATCATACAACCTTTGGGACAGAATTATTCCGAATAAAAAATGTGGATTACCTCAAAAGAGCGCTGCTGGAGCGAATCCTGCGCCTGAACGGTAAGAACTGTATCTGTGCGGTTTATCGGAAAATCCTGAATAAGAAAACTGCCGTCGTCTCCTATGAAACGGCTTACATCCATTCCATTAATTGTCAGCAGAACTCCCGGTTCCGTTAAACCGAATATCTGTATGTAACACTTCTGCGCATCGCAGGTGCCGAAAACAGTGGGGTCAAAGGTGCCCGGCGGCTGGCTCACCATCAGCAGCGGCGGAGTCGTATCAAGGAAGACCGTTCGGGTTTCAGATACCGTCTCACCGCTTGGCGCAACGGCGGTGAACAACAACTGGTTCTTCCCCTCAAACAACATTATGTTCCCGCTGAAACTGCCGTTCTCGTGCACTTCAAGTTCTTTCCCATTCACCTGCACACGCGCACCCGGCAGCGTATTCCCTGTAACAAAAACGCCTTGCTGGTTAAAGTATTTTTCCCCCTCCGGACGGAGCACCTTTAAAAACAATTTTTCGCCTTCACCGGATGGTTCAAATTTCTCTGCCTTCCATATCTTCAGGTTCTCTTCCGCCGTTTTTTCAGGCTTTTTTGTCTCCCCCTTCTTGCTCAACTCCATATCCTGCATTGACTTTGCGCATACTTCCTTGTTTTCTTCAGAGACGCAAGCCTCTCCTTTCAAAACTGACACCAGTGTGCGCTCATCCTCATCAACTGAAATCAAAAACACTCCCGACCCTTTTATTTTCTTTTCCGCAGGCGTCATTACCTCTGCCCTGTTTTTTTTGTCCATTATTGAAAAAACGACAGTGCCGCCGTTATGTTTCAATTGAATTTTTCGTATCTCTTTCTTATCTGCCTTCTCTACGACGATCTCGCTTACACGACAATTCGTCTCCGGCAGCAGGCGGATAAAAGAGGCGTCAGGGAGCGAGATTTGCGCCCGCGACAGCACACTGGTCCGAACAGTAAAAGGCGGTTTGAGAACATCTCCTGCGCTCACTCCACGCCACTCTTCGTTTTCTTTCACCTCCGCCGTGCCCTTGACGGATTGCACTTTGATCTCATCAGCAGCATATACACTGAGTGCCGTGAAAATCAAAATCAGAAAATTTATAAAAAATCTTCTTTTCATTTCATTCAACATACAATGAACCACAAATTTGGAATTCACCTGAAGTTAATTCTCAAGTTTTACCCTGTCCGCTGTCTGCTGCCTGCGTTTAACTGTTGAACTTCTCAAACGCTTCTTCAACCGTAGGAACTATTTTCAATATCTTGGTGAGGTTGGTGATCTTCAAGAGTCCCATCATGTTCTCCGGCACAGCGGTGAGTATCAGTTTCTTTTCGTTCTTTATAAGATGAGAATTTACCGCCACAAGCGAACCCAGGCCAGAACTGTCAATGAAGTCAACTTTGCCGAAATCTATGATAAGATTTTTCCCCTTCTCCTCTACAAGCAGGGATTTAATTTCCTTATACATAGTTATTGATGCTTCGCCGCCGATGCGGCCCTCAAGCCACACTATGATAAAACTATCTCTGTGCTCAAACTCTATTTTTACAGGCATAGATTTGCTCCCGATAAAATTGAATTATAGCAGATTTTCTGTGTTTTTAAAACTTTTTCATTAATCTTCAATCTTTAATCTTTGTGTCCTCTGCGATCTCTGTGTCCTCTGCGGTTAAGTCTTTAATACTATATCACTCCTCGCATATCTCAAGCAGAACGCCCCCTGTGGCTGACGGATGGAGGAAGGCAATTCTTTTCCCATGCGCACCGATGCGCGGCTTCTCATCAATCATTCTCACTCCATCACTCCTGTAGGAATCAATGACCTGCTCAATCCCCTTCACCGCCAGGGCAATATGATGTATCCCCTCTCCGCGCTTCTGTAGAAATTTCCCAACAGGTGTATCTTCCCCAAGCGGCTCAAGCAACTCTATGTTCGTCTCCCCAATCCGGAAAAAAGCGACCCTCACCCCCTGATCCTCTATCGTCTCCTCACCTTTATATTCAAGTCCCATAACTTCTGCGTATAATTTTTTCTTGCTCTCTATATCTTCCACCGCGATACCTATGTGATCAATCTTAAGCGGTGAATTATCACTCATCTTTCACCCCCCTGATTTTCAGTAGCCAATCAGCGCAATTCAGTGTCTTCAGCGCGTTCAGCGTCCTGAAAAATAATTTACTCAATCCTGCACAGCGGCGAAGAGTGCCCCACGCTTTCACATTCAGCGACGAAAATTTCCACCACAATCCCATCATAAGAACTCAATATCTCGTTTTCCATCTTCATCGCCTCAAGTGTGAACAAAAGTTGCCCCTTTGTTACCCTGTCGCCTGCCTTAATAAATATGCGTGTAATGCGGCCAGCCATCGGCGCCTGAACGATATTGCCGCCCGTCGCATGCGCATTTGATGCGGACGGCTGCTCCGCTTGCGATGAAATCAATTGTTGCGCCGATACCTGTGTCTTCAGACGCCGCTTGCCTTGTGCCCCGGTTGACTCCACACGCACCGTGAACACGCTGTCGCCGACTTTGATACGATACTTACCAGCCTCTGCTCCTTCGGTTACCTCTGCTTCGTAAATCTCCCCCTCAATCTCTACTCTGTATTTCAATTCTCCATTCTCCCGATTTAATTTTAGTATCTTAATTATCCGTGTTTATCTGTGTTCATCTGTGGTTCAATTTTTTATTCTTTTCCATTAATTCGCGCCTGCCAGCCAGCGCCCAGCGGGAAACTCCTGTGCCTTGCGCCTCACTCCGCTCATTTTTTCCTTTTCCCTCAAGAAAATGCGCCAGCGCCGCCACAGCAGCGGCACGCATTTTTTTCGCTTCTTCGTTCTCTTTAACCATACTATATAACCACACTCTCCCTGTATTCCCCGAAAACATCTTTCAGCGCAGCGCATATCTCACCTGTGGTCGCCTCCGCCCTTACGCACTCATAAATCAGCGGCATCAGGTTCTCGCCCGCCTTCTCCGCCCCTCTTTTAAGCGCATCTATCGTTCTCCCGCACCCCCGCTGATTGCGATCACGCCGATAACGCCTCAGTTTCTCAATCTGCTTCTTTTCTGTCTGGGGATCGTGTCTGAAAGGTTTAACCGTAGTGCTTTCAGAAATATATTTGTTCACTCCGACAATCACCTTCTTCTCCGCTTCCACCTCCTGCTGCCATCTGTACGCGCTGTTCGCAATCTCACGCTGGATGTAACCCTCCGCGATGGCTTTCGCTGCGCCGCCCCGGCGGTCTATCTCCTCAATATACTTCTGCGCTTCCGCTTCAATGCGTTCCGTGAGCGTCTCAATATAATAAGAACCGCCAAGCGGATCAACCGAATCTGTAACACCTGTTTCATAAGCGATGATCTGCTGTGTGCGCAGGGCAATCGTAACAGAGTCCTCCGAGGGCAGAGAGAGCGCCTCGTCTCGCGAGTTTGTGTGGATGGATTGCGCGCCGCCCAAAACGGCAGCCAGTGCCTGGAACGCCACGCGGACGGTATTGTTCTCCGGCTGCTGCGCCGTGAGCATGGAGCCGGCAGTCTGCACATGGTAGCGCATCATACACGAGCGGCTGCTTTTTGCTTTGAAGCGTTCTTTCATTATCTTCGCCCACAGGCGCCGTGCCGCTCGGAACTTTGCGACCTCTTCAAGAAAATTGTTGTGCGCATTAAAGAAAAAACTCAACCGCCCGGCAAATTCATCCACATCAAGCCCCGCTTCAATCGCCGACTGCACATAATGTATTCCGTTCGCAAGTGTAAACGCCACTTCCTGCACCGCTGTTGAACCTGCCTCGCGGATGTGGTAGCCGCTGATGCTTATCGTGTTCCATTTCGGCATAAACTTTGAGCAGTATTTGAAAATATCTGTGGTTATCCGTATTGAAGGCTCAACGGGGAAAATGTAGGTGCCGCGTGCTGCATATTCCTTGAGTATGTCGTTCTGAATCGTGCCGTTAAGATTTTCTGTCGAAACGCCGCCTTTTTCCGCCACCGCCGCATACATCGCAAGCAGGACGGCGGCAGGGGCATTGATCGTCATTGAGGTGCTCACCCTGCCGAGATCAATTTCATTGAAAAGTATTTCCATATCATGCACCGAATCAATGGCGACCCCTGTGCGCCCCACCTCGCCGAGACTCATCGGGTCATCGGAGTCATAGCCCATCTGCGTCGGCAGGTCAAAAGCCACGCTCAACCCTGTCTGCCCCTGCTCAAGAAGATAGCGGAAGCGGGCATTAGTCTGCTCCGCATCTCCGAACCCGGCATACTGCCGCATCGTCCACGGTCTGCCGCGATACATCGTCGGGTGAACGCCGCGGGTATATGGATATTCGCCGGGAAACGAAAGTTTTTTAAGATATTCGGCGTCAGAAAAATCAAGCGGGGTAAAAAGTATATCCTTTTCAGCCTTTTTCAAATTTTCTTCCCATTTTTTTCGCTTATCTGCTATCTCCTGATACACATCCCCCATCTCATTCATCCCCATGACTTCGTAACCTCCGCGGGATATATTTTCATATTCACCATAACCATAACCTTATTAAGTTATCATAATCTTCTAACTATTGCAACAAACTCGGACACCTGATACGATTAGAATTCAAAGCGCCGTGAAATAACGAGGTGAATGTAAATGGAGATTTTAACTTTATTTTTATTAGCAGTTCTTATCATTTTCGTGATTTATTTAACCATTGCCGTAACAAGACGAAAAGAACCCCCATTTACAGATTTGGCGGTGATGATAGAAAAATCGGCGGGTAACACGCGGCAGGAACTATCCGACAGGGTGAGTAAGAGTTTGCAGGAATTTCAGGACAGAGTGCAAAAACAGTTGGCGGATGGAAGGCAGGAGCAAAACACAAATCTCGGCGGCGCAATAGAGAAACTTGAGAAGAAATTTGACTCGCTCCAGAGCGCAAACCAGCAGCATCTGGAGACGATAAGGGACAAGGTGGATGGGCGGCTCATAGAGATTGGAGACAGAGTTCAGGGAAAACTTGACGAGAGTTTTGAAAAAGTGCAGGGACACCTGAAGGCGGCGGAAAGCCATTTACAAAGCGTCGGGATTGTAGGAGATTCAATCTCTGAATTGAATAATCTCTTGAAATTACCCCACCTGAGGGGCAGTTTCGGGGAAACACGGCTTGAAGATTTGCTCGCCGACCTTTTGCCAGCGGAGTTATATGATACACAGGTTTCAGTGGACGGCTCGCAGGAGCGGGTTGATGCTGTCGTAAAACTGCCGAATGCCAGACTGCCCATAGACAGCAAATTCCCGCGCGAGCAGGTTCTCCCCATGTTTGAGGAAAGCGCGCCCGACAAACTCAAAGCGGCACGCGAAAATTTAGAACGGGTCCTGCGGAATGAAGCCAGGCAGATCGCCGCAAAATATATCAAACCCGAAAACGGAACAACGGATATTGCCCTTATGTTTCTGCCGAGCGAGACCTTATACTTTGAGACCATCCGCAATGTCCCTCTTTGCGAGGAACTGCGCAGATGCTGTGTCTTTCCTGTTTCACCAAATACCCTTGCGATAACTTTGAGGGCAATATCCTTATCTTATAGTTATTACGAGATGGCGCAGGGAGTAAGGAAAACAATAGATGACATCCAGAAGGCAAAAAAGCATTTTGTGAATTTTGAAAGGAAATTTGAGGAGATCAAAAGGAGTTTGATTAAGGCGCAGGATTCGTATGGTGTCGCCGAGACGCATTTGAGGCGATTCAGCGGTTCTGTAGTGAAACTGACAGGCGCCCCAATGGATGCACTGGATGAGGGAAAATCCGAAGAACTAGGTCAACTCCCGGAAGAAACTGAAGACTCATTAAGTTGAGACAGCAATACTTTTTAATATATAATAAAATAAACTATGTCTGAGATAAAAACAGAAGTGAATGATTTCGTAATGGCGGAGACCTATTATCGTGATGGACAAAGAAAAGGCAAAACAAGAAATTCTGGAACTTATTGCTAAATACAATAAGGTTCTTGAGGAAAAAAGATTCAGCAGATACAACGAGGAGATGACCAAAAAGGATTTTATTCTCCCCTTGTTTCGTGCTTTAGGCTGGAATGTTGAAAACTCCGAAGAGGTTTCAGCAGAAGAAAAAATCTCAAAAGGCAGAGTAGATTATTCTTTCAGGATAAACAGAATCCCTAAATTTTTCCTGGAAGCAAAACCCCTTAAAGAAGATTTGGACAAACCTGAATTTATTGAACAGGCAATAAACTACGCATGGCACAAAGGCTGCACCTGGGCAGTCCTTACTGATTTTGAACACCTGAAAATATTTAACGCCGAATGGAAAACCGCCGATCCCTTCCAGAGCCATCTAAAAACAATCCCCTGCCATGAGTTTCTGGATAGATTCAGCGAGTTATGGCTTTTGTCAAAAGAAAGTTTTGAGCAGGGATTGATAGACAAAGAAGCGGAAAAGTGGGGCAAGAGAACAAAGAAAATCCCTGTTGATAAACAACTTTTGGCGGACTTTACAAGATTCAGAGGGTTGCTTTCCAAAAACATAATGAAACTTAATCAAAGTATGAATTTAACAGAAGAAGATTTAGACGAGTCTATACAGAGAATTTTAGACCGGCTAATCTTCATAAGAAACTGTGAAGATAGAGAACTTGAAGCAAAAACCCTAATTTCCAATTTAAGAGAATGGGAAAGCAGAGGCAGGGGACAGTTGATAAAAAGTTTGAGAGAAGTTTTTGTTTATTTTGACAAACAATACAACAGTAAAATTTTTATCACGCATTTATGCGATGACTTAATGATAAGTGATGAAGTTTTACATGAAATAATTGAAGGCTTGTATTACACGAAAGACAGGTCTCTTTCTTATGACTTTTCAGCGATTGAGGCGGATGTTTTGGGCAATATTTATGAGCAGTATCTAGGGCATATCTTAAAGAAAACTGAAAAAAGGGCAAAACTAACAGCAAATAACGCCCATAGAAAAGAGCAAGGAATTTATTATACTCCGACTTATATTGTTGATTACATTGTGAGGAACACTCTGGGGGAACTCCTTAAAGACAAAAAAGTAAATGCAGAAAAAATCAGGGTTTTAGACCCTGCCTGCGGTTCAGGCTCTTTTTTAATTAAAGCCTTTGATGTCCTTAATGAATATTACTCAAAGAACGACAAGGATTACAACCAGACACAATTTGATTTTAAGACAGGAACACCCTTTACAACAAAAGCAAAGATTTTGCAGAACAATATCTTTGGCGTAGATTTAGACAAGCAGGCAGTAGAGATAGCACAACTTAATTTATTATTGAAAATTGCGGAACGAGGACATAGGCTTCCTTTACTTCAAGAAAACATAAAAGTCGGAAATTCATTAATAGATGATCCGGCAATAGCCGAAGACAAAGCCTTCAAATGGGAAGAAGAATTTAATCAAATAATAAACGAAGGCGGTTTTGATGTTGTGATTAGCAATCCGCCTTATGTACAATTATCAATGGAAGCAGATTTGCCAGAAGTATTAAAGCAGTATATTTTAGAGAGATTCAAATCCTCAATGGGACGGCTTAATACATTTGGATTTTTTATTAAACTCGGAATTGATATTCTGAGAGACGGTGGCAGATTAGGTTTTATCATTCCAAATACTGTTTTAACACAGGATTATTATGAAGAATTACGAGAGATGATACTACAGGATTGTAAAATAGTATCAATTGTTAGTTTTGGCGACTTGCCTTTCAAAGACGCAGTTGTTGAGAATGTTATATTAGTTCTGGAAAAAACAAGATCACACAAGAAAAGAGAAACAAATAAAGTGAAGATTTTTAGCGTTAATGCTAATATGGAATTCGAAAAACAAAAAGTTATTGACCAGGCGGTGTTTAATAA
>JBFMBQ010000344.1:0-13401 GCA_040755115.1 bacterium | reverse complement strand
GCCGCGCACCGGCTCGCCGCCGTCAAGCCGTATCATTGCATCCAAAAAATCAGGTCCGCCGCCGCGATTCCATTCCCCCTGTGAGATGACCTCAACCTGTCTGCCGTCAACCGTCATCAGGCTTTCCCTGTTAAATCTTTGATCATACCAGATGCAGCGCACGATCCGCTCCGGGATTGGAACTACATTGTCAAGCATATACTTTTCTCTGTCCTCACGGACGCAGAGCAGCCTGCCCTGAAGTTTCTGGTATTGTGATGTGAACTCCATCTCTATTCTCTGTCCTTGAATTATACATACTTACTCTGAAAAGATTCGCTATAATGGAAGATTTTGAAATGTAAGACAAGAGATGTGAGACGAAAAAATCATCTTACATCTTACATTTCACATTTTACTCAGTTCTTATCTTTTTCGTGACTTTCGTGGCTAATATCTTCTCTTTCAAAAATCTACCAGTATAAGAACCTTTTACTTCAGTAATTTCCTGCGGTGAACCTTCGGCGACAACATAACCGCCGGCATCGCCTCCCTCAGGTCCAAGATCAATTACAAAATCCGCCTGGGCAATCACATCAAGATTATGTTCTATAACAATCACGGTGTGTCCCTTTGATATAAGTCGGGCGATGCAGCGCAGAAATTTCCCCACTTCTTCCGCGTGAAGCCCCATTGTCGGCTCATCAAAGAGATACAGGCGGTTGCCTTTGCCTGCGCCCGCAGCAAGTTCAGAGGCAATCTTCAGACGCTGGCATTCACCCCCGGATAGTGTATTCAGCGGCTGTCCGAGTTTGACATACCCAAGCCCCACATCTATCAATATCTGTAACCGTTGCGTTACCTGCGAATGCTGCCGAAAGAAAGCCATCGCCTCCGACACTGTCAAGCCGAGCACCTTGCTGATATTCAGTCCGTTATATTCAATCTCAAGGACATCAGGACGATACCTCTTGCCGCTGCATTCATCGCAGGTAACGAAAATGTCGGATAGAAACTGCATATCAATCTGGAGCGAACCTGCACCCTGGCACTTCGGGCATTGCCCGAGCGGCGAATTGAACGAAAATGCGCCCGGATACATCCCTCGCTCCCTTGCCGCCGATGTCGCCGCAAACAACCCCCTGATCGGCGCCAGAACCTGAATGAAGGTGGCAGGATTTGACCGCGGAGTCGTGCTGATGGGCGATTGCCCCACCATCTCCACGGTGGAAAAATCTTCCCAACCTTCTACGCCGTCGCATTTTCCTCTATGATCCACACCTGTCCCCAGTCGGTGTGCAATCTGTGGATAAAGCACATCGCAGATGAGAGAACTTTTCCCCGAGCCGGAAACCCCGGTAACGCAGGTAAAACTCTTCAACGGGAAGTTCACGGTTATGTTTTTAAGATTATTTTCTGCTGCATTTTTAATCGTCAGGAATTGTGCACACTGTAGGGCGCGATTACTAAATCGCGCCGAAGTGAAATCCGTTACCTTGCGTTCGCCGCGCAAAAAGGAGGCGGTGAGCGAATCCTCACACTCGTAAAATTCACCAATAGCGCCGTTGAATACTACTTCACCGCCGTTCTCGCCAGCCCCAGGACCGAGGTCTATTATACGATCCGCTTCCCTCATAACCTGCATATCGTGCTCCACGACAAGCACCGTGTTGCCAAGATCGCGCAAGTCCTTTATTATGCGCAGCAGCCGGTCGGTATCACGCGGATGAAGCCCAACTGTCGGCTCGTCAAGAACATACAATGTCCCCGTCAGGCGCGAACTCAAATAACTCGCAAGATGTATCCGTTGCATCTCGCCCCCAGAAAGCGTCCGCGATAGGCGATCAAGCGTCAGATACCCAAGTCCGACATCCGCCAAATACCGCATGCGGGATAATATCTCCCGCATAACGACCTTAACCGTCTCCGCCGTCTGCGTTGGGAAATGCAGTTTCTCAAAAAATCGCAAAGATTTCTCAATCGGCATCGCGCATATCTCGGCAATGTTTTTTTCGCTTATCCTTACGCGCAGCGCAGCACGATTGAGGCGTGTCCCGCCGCATTCCGTGCAGCGCCGTAAACTGCGATACCTATTCAATATGAAACGATTTGACGCCTTGTAACTTTTCTCTTTCAGATTATCAAAGTAAGTCTTTATCCCGTAAAACTTCTTATAACCATGAAAAACTCTGTGTTTTTCTTCTTCCGTGAGGTTTTTATACGGCACATCCACCCGCACGCCGAGTTGTGATTCGGGGAGCGAAAGCATCTTACGCGCATAACGGCGAACTCCTGCGCTGTTCCATGCCTCTATCGCCCCCTCACGCAGCGTTTTCGCAGGATCGGAGATGATCGCATCCATATCCAATTCATAGCGGTCGCCGAAACCTGTGCATGCCGGGCACGCCCCTAACGGATTGTTAAATGACAACTCCTGCGGCACCGGCTGCCGAACCTCCACGCCGCATTCTGTGCAGCGGAAATTGCCTGACAGTATTTTTGCATCGCCATCCATATCAGCGATGACGCACTCGCCTCCCCCTTCCTTCAGTGCCGACTCAAGAGAATCTACAAGCCGTGCGGTGCGCCTCGCGCCAACTCGCAGCCGATCCACCACAATGTATATCCCATCCCTTCCCGTTCCCATACCCGTTCCCTCTTTGTTTCTCCCACTGCACCGCAATATCTCCCGCACCGCGTCCGAAAATTCATCATCTGCCGCTGTCTCAAGATCAATCAGTTTATCCTGTAAATCCCGTAAATCCTGTCTATTCTTCCTTCTAATCATAATGTATGAATACCCCCGCGCACGCACGAGGTCCTTCAGGATAGAAGGCGATACACTGGCGGAAACCTCAAGCGGCGCCATCAGGTAGATCTGTTTCTCTGCGAAGCGATCAAGTATGGAAGCAATCATTTCATCAACGGAGGCGGCGTGGACTTTACATCCGCACTGCGGACAGTGAAGCGTGCCTGCCTTTGCGAAAAGCAGACGCAGATAATCATATATTTCAGTGGTCGTCCCAACCGTTGAGCGCGCTGTCTTGACGGTGTTTTTCGCCTGCACCGCAATCGTGGGATACAGCCCTTCAATCGCATCAACATCAGGCTTATCCAGCCGCTCAAGGAACTGGCGCGCGTAGGTGGTCTGCGATTCAACGAATCTTCGCATCCCCTCCGCATACAGCGTGTCAAAGGCAAGCGATGACTTCCCCGACCCGCTCACACCCGTAACAACCGTGAAAGTGTTATGATCAATCTCAAGCGAGATGTTTTTTAAGTTATTCTGTCGCGCTCCGCGAACAATGATTTTCCGCAGCATTTTGCATCCCCTGTCCCTGTAACATTTTAACAATCTGAAAATATAAATGCCACAAAGACACAAAAGCACGAAAATACATTAATTATCAATCATTTATTTTGTGAAATTTCGTTTTTTAGTGCTTTCGTGGCAAAAAACAAAAACAATAAAAATTTGAACTCTAAACTCTGAAATCTGAACTCTAAACTTTTTGCACCAGTGTCAACTTTATATTTCGGATTGCAAATCGTTCATTTTTATATTAAACTTTTTGTGAGATTCTATTAAAAATGTTTTTACTAAGGTGATTGCAGAGATGCAAGAGATTTTATCTTTATTCGAGATCAAGGAACAGTTTGATTCAGAGTGGGTGCTTATTGGAGACCCTGAAACTGAAGATGATCTAAATATTAAACAGGGTATTGTTTTGTGGCACAGTAAAGATAGAGACGAAGTATATAGAAAAGCGAGAGAGATTCGCCCGAAACACTCTGCTATTTTATACACAGGAAAACTTCCCGACGATGTCGCGGTCGTATTATGAAGTTTACATTTGACCCTGATCAGGGCTTGATCGTTATTCCCACACATGTTCTATTTCCAATCGCACCTTACGAAAGGTCAAGGGATAATTTTGGAGTGCGGTGGCACGACACCGCTTTGTCATACGGCGACATGTCGCCGTAAATGAAAGCGACATCGTGATGTCGCACTCCAAAGCAGCATACAGTTATGACACACAAAACAATTCGCCTTGCCGTCATTCAGTTCGCACGCGACAGGTTCAAGCCCGACAAAAATATAAGACGGATGAAGAATTTCCTCCGCCGTGTGGAAGGCGCTGACCTTGTCTGCCTCCCTGAAGCATGGGTTGTGATGAAAAAGATTGATGAAAGTGATGAAAAAGAGTTGTTAGCGGAATTTGGCGAGATCGCAGCGAAAAATAAATTTACACTTGTTACTGGCGGAATTTTTATCGCTAAAAACTCAAAATTTAACCAAAAACCAAGAACCGTGAACCTTGAACCCAGAACCTTGAACCCAAAACTAATAAAAGATGTATGTCATGTAATCGGCAGCGATGGGAAACTTGCGGGCACTGTGGAGAAGATTTTCCCATCTTTCCCGCTCGGCGAGCGCAACTTCTGCGCACCCGGTGACCGCCTGCCGATCTTTGAAATCGCCGGCGCCAAAGTGGGAGTAGTGATCTGTGTTGACATGCTTTACCCTGAAATCTGCCGCTCTATCGCTCAGCGTGGAGCAGAACTGATACTGAATCCGTCCAATATCCCTGAAAGCCGATTGAATTTATGGCACGCGCTCATTCAGGCGCGGGCGGCGGAAAACACGGTTTACACGGTTTTCGTCAGCAACACGCACACGGAGTATCCCGACCAGCGCCCTGTGCGTGGCGGCAGCATCGTGGTGGCGCCATGGGGCGACATAATTGCAACCGCAGGGAGCGCGGAAAAAATCCTCTATGTTGATATTGACATCAATCAGGTCTACGAGACACGCAAGCGCTGGCGCTACCTTGACGACATAAATGAAGTTAAAATTAGTAAAGAAGGAAAGGTAAAGCGAAAAAAATAAATCTAACCGATCAGCGCAATCAGCGTAATCTGCGTCAAAAGGATGATGAAACACAAAAAAGTCGCATTCGCAACGCTCGGCTGCAAACTGAATCACTACGACACTGAAGCGATCCGTGAAACCTTTGAAACGGAAGGCTACGAAGCCATCCCTTTCACCGGCGACGCCGATGTCTATGTGATCAACACCTGCACCGTTACAGGCGCAACCGATCACCAGTGCCGCCAACTTATCCGGCGCGCAGTGAAACGCAAAAATCACGGCAGGAATGTAAAAATCGTTGTAACAGGCTGCTACGCACAGACGGACGCAAAGGAAATAACCCGCCTTGTTGACGGCGTTGATCTCATTGCAGGCAACAATGAAAAAGACAAAATAGCCGAATTCCTGCGCAGTGAGTGTCATCCCGATTCTACGCAATATCACATCTCCGACATCTTCGCCGAACGCAAAATCCGAACGCTGCCGATCAACCGCTTCGCAGATTACACCCGCGCCTACCTGCGAATTCAGGAAGGCTGCAACCGCCGCTGCTCATACTGCATCATCCCTTATGCAAGGGGAAAAAGCCGCAGCGAAACACCCGAAAATGTCATCACGCAGGCACAACGCCTCGCAGACAAGGGCTACCGTGAAATCGTCCTCACAGGCACGCACATCGGTATGTATGGTATTGACCTTGATAAAAAAATAACCCTCCATTCCCTTTTATACGCGTTGCACGACATCACTGGTATACACCGCCTGCGCCTCAGTTCCATTGATCCTCTTGAGTTCACCCCCGAATTGATTGAAGCGGCAACCACATTGCCGAAAATATGCAGGCATTTTCACATCTCACTTCAGAGCGGCGATGATGCCATCCTGTGCGCGATGCGACGTCCATACACCACTCGGCGATTCAGTACACTCTTTGATTCAATACTTGAACGCGCACCTGATGCCGCCATCGGAACGGATTTAATCGTCGGCTTTCCCGGCGAGGATGATGAGTCGTCTCAGCGCACAGAGAATTTCTTATGCGCACTTCCGATTACATACATGCACATCTTCCCCTTTTCGCCGCGCAAAGGCACGCCGGCGGCAAATATGACGCCAGTTGTGCCCGAAAAAACAAAAAAAGAACGCTGCCGCCGCCTCATGCAATTGCGCACGGAAAAAATCACCGCCTTCCGCAGCCGGTTCCTGCACAAAGAACTTGAAATCCTTGTAGAAAACCGCAGATGGAAAAATACAGAATTTCTCACTGGCTTATCCGGCAATTATATCCGCGCCTTCTTTTACGGTGAGGACAGTATGTTCGGTTCGTTTGTTAAATTTATACCAGAGAAGATAGTTGATGATGGTATGGAAGGACGATACACCTGATTTTTCATCCACGAATTACACGAATTTACACGAAAAATAATTCTTGAAAATTCATGAAATTAGTGGGTAAAAATTTTATATTTGTGCTTTGACATTTGACATTTTCTTATCTTTCATCATTATAATTTGATTTTAGGCTATAATAATTAAAGAAAAATATGTTCTACTTAATTGTTAGGATCGCCTGCATTGGAATAGGTATAGGAACTTTTTATTTTTTCGCTGACTTCTTCAACCGTGCATTTGCGCCAGCCCAGAGCCTGATGCTCGTGAACCGCGCAGGCTTTATGATTGCAGGCGCACTGTTAGGAATCTTAATAACCCCTTACACACACAATTATCTGCTCATCCTGCACAAGCAGACACTGCGGACGCTGCGCAAATCCACGCCGCAGGTGCTCGCCACCGGCTTCTTAGGTCTGACTGTGGGCTTGATTTTCGCCAATCTCGTTGCCCTCCCGATTCACCTTTTCCTGCCAGCATATAAGATATTTGGTTTCCTGCTCGCCTTCTCCGGCTGCGTTATTTTCGGCTATCTCGGCGTGCTGATCTTCGGCAACCTGACGATCTTCGGCTCGTCCGCAGGCGGCGAAATTTTCAAAGACCGACTTTCAGCGCATCCAAAAGTCCTTGATTCAAGCGTTCTGATTGACGGCAGGATTCTGGAACTCTGTCAGGATGGTTTCGTTGAGGGTAAACTGCATATCCCTTCAATTGTGCTTGAAGAGATACAGTTGATGGCGGACAATGCAGACGAAATCCGCCGTAAGAAGGGCAGGCGGGGGCTTGATGTCGTCAAGAATTTACGGGAAGATGAAAAAATGCAAGTGGAAATCGTAGATGTTGAAATGGAAGGCGCGAAAGGCAATTCAACGGATATGAAGATTATGGACTATGCCCGCATAATCGGCGGCGTGCTTGTAACGAATGATTTTAATCTTGCGCGGGTTACAGAGGTGCGCGACATCCCTGTATGGAATCTTAATACCCTTGCCACTTCGCTGCGCATAACGCTTCTGCCGGGAGAAAAAATTGAAGTTAATGTTGTTAAATACGGTAAGGAGGTCGGTCAGGGGATAGCCTACCTTGATGACGGCACGATGATTGTCGTGGAAAGCGGCGATGCGTTTATCGGGGAGACAGTTGTTGTGGAGATAAAAAGCATGCTCCAGACCGTTGCCGGTCGGCTCATCTTCGCCCGCATTGCTGATGAAGAACGGGAAAAGACAGGAAAGTAAACTATCTCTGTGTTTTTCCCTCTGTGTTCTCTGCGTCTCGGTGTTTAATAATTTGTTTGCCATTATCCCAAAAGTTCAACAATATGAAGCCGCAAATGCGCACTGGCATCGGTTTTGACGCCCATAGGTTTGAGACCGGCAGACACTTGGTAATCGGCGGCGTGGAAATCCCCCATGATAAAGGACTCGGTGGGCATTCCGATGCTGATGTCCTCCTCCATGCGATCTGCGATGCGATTCTCGGCGCGGCAGGATTGCCGGACATCGGACATCATTTTCCAGACAATGATGCGCAGTTCAAAAATATTTCAAGTCTTGATCTGCTTCAGAATGTCTGTGAAATAATTAAGCAGCATGGATTCCACGCTGTGCAAATTGATTCAATCGTAATTGCTGAAACTCCCAAAATATCACCGTTTGTTGATCAGATGAAAAACCGCATCGCAAGAGTGCTCGGTCTTGAACCGTCGGCGATTGGAATAAAAGCCACAACAACCGAAGGCATGGGCTTCACCGGTCGTGGTGAAGGCATCGCAGCACAGGCAATAGCAATGCTCACTGAACCCTGAACCGTGAACCTATGATTAATCAATGATTCTTACGAACAAAAATTCCATACTTGAGGCACTCCGCTCAGGACGCAAAATATATTCGGTTAAAGTCCACCGAAGCGCAAAGCGGGACAGCCGGCTGGATGCAATATTGAAATTGTGTGATGAGCGGAGGATTGATGCAGGATTTTCCGATCTCGCTCTGAAGCAGCGTGGAACCGGCATGAGCCGCCTATCTGTTGCTGCACACTGCGAAGATTTCAGGTATGCTGAACTGGAACAGGAACTGAAGGGAATTGAAAAAAGGACAACTGATTTCCCGCTGATGGTGGCGCTCAATCATGTGCAGGACCCCGGCAATCTCGGCGCGCTGATAAGAACCTGTGCGGCTGCCGGCGCGGCGGGGATTATAATTGAGCGGCATCGCTGCTGCGCCGTAACCGATGCGGCGGCTGATGCAGCGAGCGGCGGCATGGAACATATTGCGATTATGCAGGTTGCGAATCTCGTGCACGCGCTCAAAAAGATCAAGGATTACGGCTGCTGGGTATATGGCGCGGATGAAAAAGCGGAAGGTAACATCTGGAAGGTGAAATTCAATTTTCCCGTATGCCTTGTCCTTGGCGGCGAGGGCGAGGGACTTTCATATCTCGTAAAAAAAACCTGCGATTTCATCGTAAACATCCCCACCACACCAGCATTTCCCACCCTCAATGTATCTGCCGCCGCAAGCGCAATTGTTTTTGAATTGAAACGCCAGTGGAAAATGAAGAACTTCGTGCAAGGTGCATAGTGCAAGGTGCAAAGCGGATAGCAGCCAGCAGACTTGTGTCATTCGGTCGCGGTTGCGCCGCTGGAATCGTCTAACGGGTTTTGCTGAACGGTCAAAAATTCCGCAACCGATAGACGAATACCGATTCAAGCAGCGCAACCACAACCGATTAACGAGAAATATTATGAATGTTAATGTTTTGATTCCATACATCTACTGCCTACTTTTCTTATAATAAAGATATGTTGAATAAATTACGCGACGGTCTTGCGCGCACTCGGAACACACTTTTCAGCAAGGTGGAGTCTATTGTCCGGCGAGGCGGCGGCATTGATGAGAATTTTTATGAGCAACTTGAGGCATCTTTGCTGCTTGCAGATACCGGTTTGGCAACAACCGTAAAGATAATTGAAAGAGTGCGTGACCGCATCAGAGACGACCGCATAAGAGACAGGGAGGATGCCCTCGCCGCAGTCCGCATCTCGCTTGAAGACATCCTGAAAGAAGCACAGCCGATTCAACTCTCGGAATACACAGAAAATTTTACCACAATAATGTTCGCAGGAGTGAACGGTTCAGGCAAGACCACAACTATCGCAAAACTGTCGCATCGTTACAAGAGCACAGGAACGAATGTAATGATAGCAGCCTGTGATACCTTCCGAGCCGCAGCAGGTGAGCAACTCCAGATATGGGCTGATCGGCTCGGTGTGCCTATCGTCCGCCAGAAGGAAGGCGCCGACCCATCGGCTGTCCTGTACGACGCAATCACCGCCGCACGCGCCCGCACCATAAACATTCTCCTCGCCGATACCGCTGGCAGACTCCATACAAGCGTCAACCTTATGGCAGAACTAAAAAAAATGCGACGCATCGCAGTGGAAAAGGCTGCGGTGCCTGCCTTTTATACCTATCTCGTCCTTGATGCCACTCTCGGACAGAACTCCTTCCAGCAGGTCAAACTCTTCAACGACGCCTTGAAAGTGGACGCTGTTATCCTTACCAAACTTGACGGCACAGCGAAAGGCGGAATAGTTTTTTCAATAATCAACGAGTGGAAAATCCCTATCGCTTACATCGGCGTGGGTGAAAGTTTGGATGACCTCCTCCCATTCTCACCCAATGAATTTGCAAAGGCAATTTTGTAAAAAATTTATTTTTGACAGGATTAACAGGATTGCAAGGATTGATACTATTATTCTGATTTATTAAAAATCTGTGTGATCTGCATAATCTGCGGATTATCTTATCGCATAATGCCTCTAATTCATTCACTTCAAATTAAATTCATCCCTCTCCCGCTCCCTGCGATTTTTGTTATCTCAATCGCTTGTGTCTGGATAATATATTATTATGTCCGTTTTCTGCGCGATGTTTCTTTTCCGCGTTTATGGCGTCCGCTTGTCCTCCGCGCCGTCCTCTTTATCTCTCTTATAATTTTAGCCGCAGGACCGCGCATCTATTACGACAGCAGAACCCCTGCGCCGCTGAATATCGCAATCCTCCTTGATTCTTCACAAAGCATGTTGATTGAACAAAAGGGGTCAGGTCTTGAATCTGGAATATCCCGTTTCATGCGCGCTGCTGCTGCCGCTGAAAAAATCCTGCACTCAAGCAAGGATATTTATTTCCACCTCTTTACTTTCGGCGGCTCGCTGCGGGAAACCGCGCCTGAAAAATTTTATCAATCCGGATCAAAAAAGCAGAATAAAACCAATGTTTTCCCCGCCGATACCTCGTCCCGCATTATTGATGCACTCTCTAATATTGTGAGCGGCAGCGACGAAAGTTTTACACAGGTGATCCTCCTGTCTGACGGCGGCGAAACGACAGGGACATTAAGCGCACAACAGGTTCGTGCATTCCTTGCGCAGCATAAAAATTTCCCGCCCGTCTTCACGGCGGGTTTCGGCGAAAAGTTGCCGAATGGCAATATATCTGTTGACCGCTTCTATACCGATGAGTTCGCAGAGGCGGGCAAATCGCTCCTTGCGGGAGGCACGCTGTTCTCGTCAGGGATAAAAAGAGGAAAAGTTGCATCGCTTGAACTATGGCTTGACGGTACCGTCAAGGCGACACACAAGGTTGAACTGACCGCCGACAAACCGGCGATGCGCTTCGCTTTCTCTTTTCTGCCGGAAGGAGTCGGTCTGCACTCAGTCAGGGTGAGGGTGAGAATGGGTGAAAGTGAGGCGGTAACAGATGACAACCGCCGAACCGCTTATGTGAGAGTCGTTGGCGAGAAGGAGAAAATACTGTATGCAGATGCTCTGCGCTGGGAATTCAAATATCTAAAGCGCAGTCTTGAAAATCATGAAAAAACCGACACCGACTTTTTACTGCTCACGCCCCGCGGCGATATGATGAAAAAAAACACGGCGGAGACTCTTTTTACACCTGCGAAACTCGGCAAGTACCGTGTAATCTTTCTTGGCAGATTGACCGATCACATCCGCGCAGCGCAGGAAAATGCGATTGTGGATTATGTCAAACGCGGCGGCTCTATTGTCGTGCTCGGCGGCAGCGGCTCTTTGCTGTCAAAACATTTCCGAAACCTGTCTTCTGTCCTGCCTGTAGAGCCTGTCTCCGATGATGTGGTGCGTGGGAAAGTTAATGCAAAACTCACTCCTGAAGGTGAGCGGCATCCCATAATGCGCATAGATGAAGGCGCTTCGCTTGCTTCCATGTGGAGCACTCTGCCTTATCTTTTCACCTGCAACATACTGCGCGCACGAGGCAGTGCTGAAGTCCTCGCTGTTAATCCGTGGGACTGGTGTGAGGGACAGAGATGTCCGCTGATAGTGATAGGAAAGTATGGAAAAGGGACGGTTTTAGTGATTGGGTTTGAAGGACTATGGCGGTGGAAACTGAATACCAAATCCGCACAATATTATGAGAGTTTCTGGCAAAACATCCTTGCCTATCTTTTACAGGTGGAGTCTGAAGCGGAGTGGACATTCTCGGTATCGGCACGGAACTACACGCTTGGCGATAATGTATGTTTTTCAGCGCTCCCGAGCAATGAGAAGCGCGGTGCCGTTGCAGCCACCGTTGCAGTTGAAAATATTGACAAGAAAACAAAAAAAACAGTTGCCCTTAACCGAAACAAAGGCGGCGAGGATTACAGTGGATGCTTCCGCGCCGCAGAAACGGGCGATTACGAAACCATGTTGCTGATAAACAATAAGCCGTTATCAGATAAAGAGCCTTTCAGCGTTGAAGTTGCGGCGGCGGAATTCCGCCGGCCTGAACTCGGGGAGAGGCTGCTACGGGTGATTGCCGAAGCCACCGGCGGACGCTACTTTAACGAAACCCAGATCAACGACCTTATCCGCACTGTCCTGAAGCATAGAAATTACATCCATACAAGGAAGGAGTTTAATCCTGCAACTTCGCCAATCATATACATCTTCCTGATCGTTCTGCTGTCCGTAGAGTGGGCAGTCCGCAGGAGGGAAGGATTCGTGTAAAAAAATTAGTCATGATTTACAGGATAAAAAGGATTTTTATCCATGTAAATCCGTGCAATCTGTGCCAAAAACAAAATGAAACAGCGATTGCTTAATTTCATTGATTCACTCATCAAATTTGTCGTTCATATTCCGAACTTTTTTAAACTGTATTTCCGCCTTCTCGCAGACCCGCGCGTCCCGTTCCCAACCAAAATAGTCCCCCTCGGCGCCCTGATTTATCTCGTCTCCCCTTATGATCTTCTTCCTGATTTTTTGATGCCGCTTGGCTGGATTGAGGACATCATCATAATCTATTTCGCCTTCCGCTTTCTCTTCCGCGCCGCACCGCAGGATGTTGTTCGGGAACATGTCAAGCGCATTGATTCGGGGAGGTAGATTAATGTAATTGCAGAGGCAGGCAGTAAGGTCAGTTAAGGTATCAGGCCTTGAATCTTTCCCATTATTTATTAATTATGGAACCACTGATAAACACGCATTATCGCAGATTCCTCATTCGCACCTGCGGTGCGAATATCCATCTCTATCTGTGTTCATATTATCCGTGTTTATCTGTGTCCATCCGTGGTTCAATTCTTTTAATCTTTTTCAAAGAGATGGTTCAAAACTATTTCCGCCCCAGACGCCGCGTAAGATCATCCGCAACTGTGTAGGTGCAGGGAATGATGAACAGCGTCAGGAACAGAGAGAGTGTAAGTCCGCCTATGACAGCCACAGACATCGGCGCGCGGAACTCGGCGCCGCTGCCCAGACCAAGCGCTATCGGCAGATTGCCGAAAATTATTGTCAAGGTCGTCATCAGTATCGGTCGCAGCCGCACTGGTCCCGCCTCAAGCACCGCCTCATCGCGCTCCATACCGCGCTTGCGCAGCGTGTTCGTGTAGTCCACAAGCAGGATCGCATTCTTCGTAACGAGTCCGACCAGCATGATGATGCCGATCATAGCAACCATGCTCATATTTTTACCCGTTAGAAACAGCGCCCACAGCGCACCCACAAGCGCCTGCGGCAGCGAAAACATTATCACAAAAGGATAAAGCAGCGATTCAAAGAGTGCGCACATAAGCATGTAAACGAGCAATATAGATAGAAAGAGTGCGGATATCATATTGCCGAACGACTCGCGCAT
>JBFMBQ010000343.1:0-5660 GCA_040755115.1 bacterium | reverse complement strand
ATGGACGTCAAGAATTTCGAGAAAACGGCTATTTTACAGATATTTTTAGATTAATTGCTTATCGGCAACATGCCCGATTCCCAAAAACGGCTTTATTTATGGGACTTTTTAACGGGACAGTAGTGATCTTGATTATGCGTTAGAATCTATAGCTAAAAGTATTGCACCGATTTATGATGTCTCTATTGAAACTGTAAAGAAGCGGATAATAAAAGACTCATTACAAGAAAGAATCCCCTAAAATTAATTATTATTACTGAACACTTGTGTCCAAAATAAGGTTTTTTGGACAGCCGAATATCGGCACGAAATCATGGTTTATCATCACAAACTCACATCTCTTCCTCTTAAAATAAGGCTTTTGGAGGCGTTTTTTTATCTGCGGTGAGTTACACATCTATTCATAACAATGATTTTCAAGAAATGTTCGCCCTTCATCTGATATCTCCCAAATTCCCCATGGGGAGTCATGCTTAAGAAAACCATTTTTCACCATTGCGTTTCGTGCCCACTGAGTTGTGTTTCTCCATCGGGGTTTATCCGGATCACTCGGTAATATACCGTAATCAATTTCTTTAAGTATCGGCTTCATTTTATCTCCGACTCCATCAATCACATCGTTTGCTTTACCAGAACCACCCATCTCAACCAAAACCTGTAAAATAGGAATGAAGAAACTTTCCTCAGGTGTCCGCGCACCACGGATAAGTCGCCCTGTCTTTTGTTGTTTCTTTTTCGTCTCTTGCTCTCTTTCCTTCACGGCATGGGCAATTGCAAATATTCCCTCCCATTCTTTTCTGAGCGATAAAACACGATTCATAAACGATGTCAAAGTATCAGTCCTTTCAAGTGCTTCCTTAGCCTTATCATATTCTCGTGTCCCGAACGCTCTGGCGCCAAAAGAGTTTACTAAATCTATTTCAGTTTCAACCTCTTCAAGTAACATATCAAATGCTGACAAAACATTATTCGTGTTATTTTCCATCATTGATGCCTCCCCCTTATAAATTTAAGATTCAGTCAAGCAATTGATTTATCCGGTATACGAGACCTGTATTTCAAAGAACTTAAATTACGATTTTCATATACTGTTAAAATATAGCCATCGTATGAGCGAACCACATTGATGCCTTCAAAGACAAATATTTCGGCTTCTCTTGCTGGAAGCACACGACCGAAACGCAACACATTACGAACATTGTTAACTTTAATACCTCGTTTACGCATTCTTTTTTTCGCATGTTCTGTAATTATGTAGTTACGCCGGCAAAAATTATTAAATTTTTTGGCAAACATTTTTCAACCTCCTTTTGATGACCTTTTATGTTTTTCCTTTGAATCCACTTCTACAGAATCAGGATTTTGGGTTAATGATAATGATGTGGTTTGATTGCTATTATTTAATTTGTCGCCATTCTCGCTCTTTACATCTTTGTCCTTCACTTTATTAAGTATTTTCAATGCATCTTGTGTCTCTCCGAGTTTTTCTAAGTAATCAACTTTTATAATGGGCTCCAAAACCTCATTCTTTATCTCATCCCAGAAATGCCTGATGCCTTCAAACCATCCTTTTACAAAGGCCTCATAGTTGAGAGTCCCAAGAGGAATGCTGCCATATTCTGCACTGATCTCATAACCCCCCCCCACATAATCAAAAAAGTAGTAATCCTTGATTTCTCCATAATGTGGTGCTAATATAGATTCAAAATTCTCAGGCGAATCAAAAAATACGAGTCTTTGAGCTGTTTCAGTAATATCTTGTAGAGACATAATTGATGCATTTTCATAACCGATACTGATTCCCTGTGTATAATCAAACACAGTCATCTCTTCTGCCTCTTTCTTTAGCCTTTTAATTGTTTCTTCTTTTGTTTCTGCCACTTTCATTTTTGACCGCCACAAGGTATCAACGACATTTGAAAGTGCTTGGCGGCAAATCTCGGATATGTTTATAACATCTCTAAATTCATCAAGTTTTTTCATAAGTTCTTCCGTTATAGAAATTGACAATCTTGGTTGTTTTTTTAGTTTCATTTATACGCCTCCCTGTCAAGTTATGCATATAATAAATTATTATGCGTATATTGTCAACTAGTGCGTAAAAATATTTTTTGTGCGTATAAATAAAATTGCTTTAAGTATTAATAAACTACAAATATTAATGTTATTTTAATAAAAACACTAAAAATCAATATTAAATCTGTTTATTCATAAAAATACCTTGGATTTAATTATATTTTGGCTATTATATGAATTTTTCTTTTATTTTATAATAATTATTTTGGTTTATAAATTGGTTATTTTATAATTTTTATCATAGAAATTTTAAGATATCGCCTGTATAATCAGAATCAATATGAAAATAGATAACGAAACTACCCGCACTCGCTTCGCGCCGTCCCCCACAGGGATGCTGCACCTCGGGAATGCCAATACCGCGCTTTTCAATTATCTACTTGCGCGGCATCACAACGGCACCGTCGTCCTGCGGATTGAGGACACGGATGTTGAGCGGTCGGAGGAAAATTACGAAAGACAGATAATTGACGACCTGCGCTGGCTCGGGCTTGACTGGGACGAAGGACCTGAAGTCGGCGGCGCTTATGCGCCATACCGCCAGAGCGAACGCCTTGAAATCTACAACGAACACATCCAGCGCCTGCTGGACGGCGGGTACCTTTACCGCTGCTTCTGCACAAAGGAACAACTTCAGGCAGACCGCGATGAAGCAGCCAGCAAAAAACGCCCCCCGCGCTACGCCGGCAGATGCCGCAGCCTCTCCCAAGACCAAATTGAAAAAAATCTCGCCGAAGGCATCCCCTTCACACTCCGCTTCCGCACCCCCCACCGCGAAAAAATCGTCGTCAACGACCTCATCCGCGGCGACATCCTCTTCAACGCCGCCGAACTTGACGACTTCATACTCGTGCGCTCAAACGGCATCCCCATCTTCCTTCTGACCAATCTCGTTGACGATGTTCTCATGAAGATCACACATGTGGTGCGGGGCGAAGACCACATCTCCAACACACCGAAACAAATACTCATCGCTCGCGCCCTCGGCTACGATACCCCGCTCTTTCTCCACACCGCCATCATACTCGGCGCCGACCGGACAAAATTGAGCAAAAGACACGGCGCAGTCTCCGTCTCGCAATTCCGCGACGAAGGCTTCCTGCCGGAAACGATGATCAACTATTTAGCCTTCCTCGGCTGGAACCCCAAAGACGAACGCGAAGTTTTCTCTCTCCAGCAACTTATAGAGGAATATTCAATTGAAGCAATGAGCAAAAATCCGTCTGTCTTTGACCACCAGCGCCTGCGCTTCCTCAACGGTCAGTGGATGCAGAAAATTGAACCCGCCCGCGTAACAGACCTGTGCGCACAGCACCTTGTTACTCACGGCTACATCTCCGGAGAACAGGCGAAAAAAGATAAAGAACACATCGCAAAGATTGTCGCCGCCATCGGCACACGACTGAAGACCATCTCGGATGTGGTAACTTACGGAGACTTTTTCTTCACGGGCGATTTTTCATATCAGGAAGACGGAGTAAAAAAACATTTTCAGGGCGAAGAAACTGCGCACATATTGCAAGAAATAAGTAAACTCATAGAAACCGCAACGGAAGAAAGCCCGTCTGCGCTTGAAGCGCTCATCCGCGATTTCACGCAGGGGAAAAACATAGACACGCGGAAGATTATCCACCCGCTTCGCCTCGCCCTCACAGGCAAAACGGTCGGACCGGGGCTGTTTGAAACAATGACGCTTCTCGGAAAAGATGAAGTAACGCGCCGCATCGCCCGAGCAGTAGATTTCATAAGCAGCCGTTAACTGCTGGAATCGTAGTTCGGGATTCGTAGTCAGTAGTTCGGGTAAAAAATAAAACCCGAACCCCGAAATCCGAACTACGAGTCCCGATTCAAGCAGCGCAACCGCAACCAAACAACGATAGCCTGTCAAGCCCTGACGCCAATCAACTCCACTGAATTATCCCGCTGTATATAATCCCTTTTGCCGTTCAGCCCAATCACTTCAAAGACGCGCACCAATCGTGTGCTGCCCTTAACCTCAACTGCGCCGATTTTGTTGACAACTGCCTGATCTTTCACATAGTGCATTGTGTTTTCGCTGATAATAATCGGGACATCGTATTTTACCGTCAGTTTTTCCATGCGTGCGGCGATGTTCACATTGTAGCCGATAGCGGTATATTCCATTCGTCTGACATCGCCGACATTGCCGACTATTACTTCGCCGGTATTGATTCCGATGCCGATTTTTAGAGGTTTGCGCCCTTCGATGTGCCACCTTCTGTTGAGGTTCGCCAGTTCTTCGTTCATTTCAAGCGCTGCTTTCACCGCGCGGAGCGGGTCGTTGGAATGCCGAACGGGTGCGCCGAACATTGCCATAATACCGTCGCCGATATACTTGAGCAGCGTGCCGTCATGTTTGAAAATAATGTTGACCATCTCGGAAAAATACTCATTCAACTGCGAGATTACATCCTCTGGGCTGAAGAGTTCGCTCCACGCCGTGAATCCGCGGATGTCGCTGAACAGAACCGTAACCTCCTGTCTGATACCGCCGAGCACGATATGGTAGGGATTTTGCAGCAGTTCATCCGCTACCTGCTTTGATACATATTTTGAGAATGTTTGTTTGATCTGCTCCCGTTCCTTTAGTCCTGCTGCCATCTCATTGATGGCGGCGCCGACCTCGCCGAACTCGTCGGGCGTGTTCAGATTTATCCGTGCTTCCAGGTCTCCTTTGCCGATGGCTTCAACCGTCTTCTTGATTTTGTAAAGAGGCTTGGATGCCCATTTGGAAAGAAGCAATGAGATCGCGATTGCAAGCGCCATGCTCAAACCCATGGATACAAGTCCGATCAATAAGATTCGGTTGATTTCTCCCTTGATACTTGAGGCTTTCAGGTCAACACCGATGGCGGCAACGGTTCCTCCTGCGCGATCCTTCAGCGGCGCATAACCTGTTAACCATGTTCCCCATTTATCCTCAGAAAAATAATTTTCCACAAAGGGATGATTGATGTCCCACCGTTCATACTCGCCCTCATATATATCCCCTGCATGCGATACATTCGGGCTGTCGGGGTCTTCGGCGTCAACTCCGAATCGGAGTTCGTCGGGTGCGTCCAGTGATTTTGTCATCGTATAAACATATTCCATGTGAGTGTCGTGTCGGCGGTTTGCCTCCCGCACCTTCCGCAGTTGTGTCCACAGGGTTTTGTATTCCTCGGTTGTTTCATCAGCGTGGGTCTTGATTTTCTTATGAGGCTCGCCATCTATAAGGGCAGCGGCGGTGATTGCGATGGATAACGCTTTGCTCTGGATCTCTGCAAAAACGATGCGCTTCATGTTAAAATACATAACAGTCATCAGTGTGCCGTTGGTGATCACTGCCAGAGCGAGGAAAAGAAGAATAAGTTTTAATTGGTATCTCATAGAAGAACCACGAATTACACGAATTTACACGAATTGAAATTCGTGAAATTAGTGGATAATATATTATTCCGTGTTTCCGAACTTCCATACTTCAGTGATAATCTTTTTGTATTTCATATCCGGTGCAATTCAATCACTGCATCATTCCTGTATCCTCAATCACCCTGTCAAGTATTTCAAACATTTCATTGGGT
>JBFMBQ010000342.1:0-3298 GCA_040755115.1 bacterium | reverse complement strand
CGGGCAGGCCGCACGTTCATGATGTCGCCGCGGCGCTCGGGGGCGGCGCGCAGGCGGACACAGAGCATTTGAGATTCGCACCGTTCGATCTGCTCCAGGACAGCGATGAGGATGCCACGCGTCTTCCATTTGTGCGGATAGTTGAGCGATTACGAAAACTTTTCGGAGACTCCGAGCGCCTGCGCCCTGTGGATTTCAGATGTGCGGACGGAGCGGATGCTGTTGCGGCGCTGTTTAATGAGTGGGTCATACGCGGCGGGGCGGAAGGAATCGTTGTCCGTTGCGCTGATGGAAGAATCGTGAAAATCAAATCCGAGATAACAATTGATGCTGCTGTAGTGGGGTTAAGTGAATATGGCACTGGGCGCATTGGGCGCCTGCTCCTCGCGCTCATGAGAACGGACGGCAGGTTTCAGATGATCGGTTCGGTTGGCACAGGATGGACAGAAGAGCAGCGTACATCACTGCATAGCGAACTTTCAAATGAAGTGGTTCCATCCTCCTACAGGAAGGTAACCCGCGAGGGCGCTCTTTACAGGTTCGTCCGACCTCGCCTCGTTGTGGAAGTCCAATGCAACGACCTCCTTACCCACCATTCTGACGGTTCACCCATAAGGCGCATGGCGCTTGATTTTTCAAAAGATAGTGGCTGGACACCGCTTCGCAACGCACCAATTGTTTCTATGATCAACACCGTGTTTGTCCGCATCAGGGATGACAAGGCAGCAGATCCGGTTGCCGTCCGTCTCTCACAGATAACCAATCTTGTGCTGATTGAAGATGACGATATGGTGTTGAGAAAGGTTCCCATGCCTGTGTCCCAGGTCCTCCACCGCTCGGTTTACACAAAAGTGTCAGGTGCTAAAACCCTCGTTCGCAAGATGGTGGTATGGAAAACAAACAAAGAGTCCATTGATTCTGCATATCCATCATACATTGCCTTTTTTACAGACTTCTCTCCGAGCCACGCACAGCCGCTCAAGACAGACATCCGCATCGCCACTACAAGAGAGAGGATAGATGCTCATGCCGAAGCCTGGCTCGCCGACAATATTAAAAGAGGATAGGGATACGTGGAACAAACAGAATCGCAGCCGGCAGCCGAGACAGCGGAAAAACATCTTGATTTAACAGAGGTGTCAGCGATAACACCGGAATCCTCTGCGGTAGAAAAACCTGTTTCATTATTAAACATCAATGATTCCGGCATCATTGCTACTTCTCTACATGCTAATGTGCCGCAACTCAACGCATAACTGACACCCGAAAACCGCACAGTGAAGAAACAACGGGCAGGCATGAAAATCAGCATCTCTTTCCCACGCAGCACATCAGCGAACTTTACCATCGCGCTGCGCCGTGCAAAAGCGCTCGCCACTTATGGAAAACTTGATGTTGAATCCGATGACAAAAGCAGGCAGTCCCGATGGGTGCTCACACTTGACTGGGCGTTCGTTGAAAATGCCGTCCGTATTGAAAACCTTGTCCGCACTGTTTCACACTGGAGAGGCACAGAACTCACAATTGATGATGAACCTGTCTCACGGTTTGAATTTGATACCTTGTTAGAAGAACTTTCAAACCTGCGCAGGTGTTGGTTGCGTAAGCGCAGGACAGATCATCCATCAAACGGGAATACTTGTGCCAGGGATTCCATACTTGGATGCCGACGTCTGCGAATAGAACCAAACCAGCAGTTCTTGAAGTTCCTCAACTACACTGACATGCCATGGTTCGCTGTCGGCACTTTTGATGGCAAAGTGGTGCGCATAGGCAAACAGGCGCTCCGCACCCAGGTTGAAAGCCAAATGAACGAGCGCCTGTCCCTCTGTCCGCTATTTGACAGGGACGCAGTTCTCAAATGCATTGAAAAATTGCCGGATGTACTCAACCCTGCGACCGACAGGCGGTGGGTTTCCGTATATTCACGCAGTACAGGAAAGCCTGTGTGGGTGCTGCCGCAGGGATATACATTCTTACCACATGATCTGATGCATGCATCTCAAAAAGAGAAGGGAACAAGGTTTGAGCGCTCCGCTTCATCTGGGGAACACCAGAAAAAAGTCGTACCGCCCCAGCGCAGAATACCCGCAGTCCGTTACTCCGATGTCAGAGGTCAGGACTGCGCCGTAGAGGCGGTGGTAGACTGCGTGGAACTGCCCCTGCGTCATGCCGATTTGTTTAAGCGGGTCGGCATCAAGGGCGGTGGCGGCATTCTTCTCTACGGTCCGCCTGGTAACGGAAAAACACTTCTTGCCAAAGCCGTCGCAGGAGAATCAGGCGCGCACATAGAAGTTGTCTCAGGACCGGAAATCCTTTCCAAATGGGTCGGAGAATCAGAGCGGGCACTGCGTGCCGTGTTTGAGCGGGCAAAGCAACAGGCACCGTCTGTCATTTTGTTCGATGAAATAGACGCCATCGCTCCCGCACGGGATGTCGCCGATGCCGTGCATCAGAAGATATTGGTATCGCAACTACTCGTTCTTCTTGATGGATTGGAAGACCGCGGCAGTGTGTTCGTCATCGCAACAACCAACCGCCCCGAAGATATAGACGCCACGCTCCTTCGACCAGGCAGGTTTGATCGCCTTGTCTATGTCGGACCACCCGATGCCACAGGTCGTGAGGCGATCTTTGAAAAATATATCTCCGCAATGAGCGTAAGCGCCGCCGTATCTCCCGCAGACCTCGCTGCTTTAACGCCCGGCTTCTCCGGCGCACAGATTGAATACGCCTGCCGCGAAGCCGGCCTCCTCTGTATCAAGGAAGCACTCCACAACAACACGCCACCAGAATCTGTCGAAGTTTGCCCCCGACACTTCCATGAAGCCATACGCTCCATCATCAAGCAAGCAACTATCAAACAGACACCACAGACCACCGACGCTCAGTCCCTCTCTTGTCGGAATTAGTTGGAAGTAAGGAAGTATATTTCCATGCTGTATAACCATGCACTTGCACTTTATGGCAAGGAATGCCTTGATCAGACGATAAAAATCACAGACATCAAGATGTGGGAGGAAAATATGCATGCCGGTGGCAAGGTAAGTATAACGGGTGCAGCGGTGGTTGAGAATGTTCCAAGGGAAGAAACGCAAAGTTGTGGGAAGGATTCAACGTCTCCCGAGATTGCAGTAGTATTGCCAGGATCGGGATGATTCTGTAAAATCAGACCCATCTTCTACAGTTCATTTTAAAAAACGGCTATATTACTGGGTTTTTTTGGACGCATTTTGGTTTTGGCACTACATTTTGGCACACTCAAGCCGTTGCGCTGTCGGCGGCAGGGCGACCCCGA
>JBFMBQ010000341.1:0-12044 GCA_040755115.1 bacterium | reverse complement strand
TGTAGGGCGCGATTTCCACATCGCGCCGTAAAACGGCGGGGTGCGGAGACCCCGCCCTACAGCACCTATAACAAAAAAGCCTTATAATAAGCCAATTTTTTAAAAACAATTGATTGGACAGCAATGATTTTACCTGTAATTTTTAACGACACAAGAAGGTGGTCTGATGATCTGATGAATTTATACTGTCAATCCTGTCTATTAATCTGAGTGAAGCACATTAACCTAACGCTTTTCCATCATCTCAAAATAATCGCTCTCAATCTGACGAACTACTGATGTAAGCGAAAATTCGCGCTCCATCTTTTTCCGTCCTTCCTGACCCATTGTGCATCGGAGTGCGGAATCGGCGCACAGACGGGCGAGTTTCTCAGCAAAACTTTCAACATCGCGCTCAGCGACCAAAAAACCGCTCCTGCCGTCATCCACCATCTCCGGTATCCCCGCGTGGAGCGTGGAAACGACCGGCAGCCCCACAGCGCCCGCCTCTATGATGACTGTCGGCGTGCCCTCGCGGTCGCCGTCGCCCGCGGTTACCGAAAACAGCGTAAAAATGTGTGCCCCGCGCATCAGACGCAGCACCTCATCCCGTGTGCGCATTCCCATAATTTCAACATGATTTTTCACATTTAATTCGTTTGCTGTTTGTTCAATGCGATGTTGAAGCGGTCCTTCTCCGGCGAGTATCAGGCGCGCGTTTATGCCCATGTTTCTGACCAACGAAAACGCTCGTAAGAGATACTCTACGCCTTTCTTCTCAACCATCCTCCCGGCAAACAGAATCCGAATTTCATCGCTGCTGTCAGGTTCACGCTCGCGCATCGCGATAGTTTCCATATCAACTGCGAGGTGATGTATGCGGATTTTCTCCTGCGGGCAGCCTGCATCTGAAAGCGATTTTTTCATGTCCTCCGACAACACCGACACGATTTCGCACTGCTCAAAAAGTTTCCGATATGCCTCGCGATAATGCTTTCTGTGAAGGAGAGCGGAGGCGTCCTGACCGTAAAACGAGGTCATCAGCGGCAGGTTTATTTTTGCCTTGATGTGAAACAATGAACAGCCTACAGGTCCGAAGTGCGCGTGAATCACCGCCGCTCCGGTCTTTTTCAAAACAGAAAAGTAGTATGGTGAGAATCCGTTCAGCCGTCGTGCGGCGGCGTCAAATTTACGGTATAGAAAACTGCGTGAGGCGAGCGTGTGAATTTCAGGATGCGGGAAAAGGCTTGCATTTATGACCGGCTCGTTCGTTACGACCAGCGAATTGAATCGCTGCGGATGAGCAATACGGTCGTATATAAAGGTCTCGGTATTTCTCAGATACGGGACGCTTATGTGTGCGACTGTGGGTTTTTTTTCAGGATTATTCATACTCTATAAACAATGTTTCTTCGTCGTTGTATTTTACTTTAAAAGTCGCAGCACTTCCCTGTCGGAGAGGCGCGCCTGCGCTTTCGCCTCCGCCCTATGCTGCATAGCAGCGCGAAACTGCCGCAGCGCGCGAAAAAAGCCTGCCGAATGAGACAGATCGCCGCGCACCGCCGTAAATGCCAGCCGAAGCAGCGCCAGACACCAGTGTTCCGCCCACAGACTTGGGTCGTGAATATTCTTCCAGATAAAAAGGAACAGGTTTTTCTGGAGGAAGACATCCAGTTCCCTGCGCGAATAAATCTTCCCTGCTGTCGCAGCGCCGCGGTGATACATGATACTGCGCGGCTCGTAGATTATCTTCCAGCCGCGCTTGCAGGCACGATAGGAAATGTCAAGGTCTTCGTGGTAAAAAGGCGAGAACAATGTATCAAAGCCGCCGAGTTCAAGGAATTTCGCCCTGTGGTATGCCGACTGACCGCCGAGCGCATGAAGTGTAAGCCCCGCGGTGTCGGTATCGTCAAGGTCGTTGATGTAGTAGAAGAAGCCGTGCGCAAAGGCGGCGCGCCGACGGCAGCCCTGAATTGTGGCGCGATCCCACTGATAAACTTTACCGGTTGCTGCGAAGACCGCTTCGTCGGCGAAATGCTCAAGCAGCGGATCAATAAAATCTGGCGCTACTATCATATCGTTGTTAAGAAGAATAATTATCTCGTTCGCTGCGATGCGCGCGCCGTCATTCACGGCGAAGATGGCGCGGTTCTCAGGCAGCGGCAGAATTTTTACATCCGGGAATTTTGCCCTGATAAAATCCTGAGAGTCATCGCTGCTGCCGTTATCAATAACGATTATCTCGTCAATGCAGCCTCTGCGCCGAACCGCTTCCACGACAGACGGCAGACATTCAGACAGTATTTCCCTTCCGTTGTAATTAGGTATGAGAATGGAGCAGGGTGGTTTCATTTTATTATGCAGGGATGAACCTGTGTGTTCGCCCGGTTTTTGGGCAGACACATGGGTCTGCCCCTACTGATTTTTCTGCGGCGACGAAGATGCTTGAGCGCAGGGACGGCATAGGAATGGTCGCCGTATAGTAACACAACTTCAAGATTATTCTTATCAGATTCGTCACTGCGCTGTCGGAATACCTTGCAGGATTCTGGAAGATGTGATGTTCGCGCCGCACCACGCGCAGTCCTGCGCGGCTGACCACATCCACTACCTCCGAAAGAGTATATTCACGATTGTGCCGCTTATAAGGCGCAACATTATAGAGTATCTCCACAGATGTATGGATGTTCAAGCCGAGCAGCATCCGAATGCGATTCCGCAGCGCAACTACATTGGGTGTCGTTATATACACCCGCCCGCCGTCCCGCAGCACGCGGCGTATTTCGCTTAAGATCAATGCTGGGCTTCCTGTCAGATGCTCCAGCATTTCGCAAAAGAACACAACATCAAAAGTATTGTCGCCAAACGGCAGCGGACTGACCTGCGCATCCGTCTGGACAACAGGCAGGTTAAATTCCCTGAACAGGTCCTTTCTCGGCAGCGCGGAGGCTGGCAGGAACGGGGCATCGGGGAAAAGGTCAATGCCCGCGACTTCATAGCCGGCGTGCCTGAAGAGCCACAACAGATGCCCCGGCGACGCCCCGACATCAAGCACCCTGCCCGACGGCATAAGCCCCATCACCTGCCGCAGAAGATAACAATTACGGTTATACATTTCCTTGAAATATATCTCGTGCTCGGTGTCTTGAAGCTGCCCCCAGAATTCACGCAGAAGCGCATCCGCTTTCATCTTTTCTTCTCCATAAGTTCAAGATAAGTTTTCTCCGTTCTCTTAACTATAACTTTCTCATCAAACTCCGACACGCGATGCCTTGCATTTTCCGTCAGAGTCTGCGCAGCGGATGGATTGTCAATAAGCAATATTATGCGCTCCGCCATCGCCCGAGCATCGCCGGGCGGCACAAGAAAGCCGTTCTCTCCATCCGTAAGTATCTCCGATGGTCCGCCGGCATCGGTCGCCACAACTGGTATGCCGAGCGCCATCGCCTCAAGCACCGAAATCCCGAACGGCTCTTCATACGCCGGCAGGACGAATACATCCGCCGCACCGAGAATCCGCAGAGCATCTTTCCTGTAGCCGATAAACCTGATTTTCGCTTCCAGCCCCAGACTCTGCGCCTTCTGCTTCAAAGCCTTTTCCTGTGTCCCACTGCCCGCCACAATGAATACCAGATCATCACGCCCGCACGCCAGCGCAGCGTCAATGAGCACATCTATCCCCTTCTCCGCTCCGAGGCGCGACAGCGTTACCGCCATTTTCATGCCCTCCGCCGCGCCAAGTTCCGCCCTGACCGCCCGCCTCTCATCCGCCGATAAACTGACATTCAAGGGTAACTCAATCCCGTTGGGGATAACAACACATTTTTCATCCGCCAGCGACTCCCTCTTTATCACATTTCTTCTCACCGCCTCGGATACGCAGATTGTGAAATCAAGTTGCCTGTTCATCCACTTATATACTCCAAGATAGATCGGAAAGAGACGAGGGTGCACACCGACATAGCGGTCGTGAATAAAATGCCGTGTAGCAACAGCGCGGCGGCAGCCTGCGATTCTCGCGCCGATGAGTCCGAGGAAAGTGCTGATGCCGAGATGACAGTGCAGGATATGAATGTTTTTTTCTCTGATGATTGATGCGAGGCGTAGCGCCGATGTGAAATCCCACAGTCCTCTCATCGGCACCTCAACAACTTCCACATCAGCCTCGGAAAGCGCATAAAAAAAATGTTCTCCGTAAGGGGCTGCAACCGTGCAGTGGAAATGCGAGTTGTCCAGATTTTTGACAGTAGAGAGCAGACTGCGCTGCGTGCCGTAAAAATCCGAATAACAGATTACATGAAGGACATTAATCTTCACTTATACTATTTTATAAAATTTCGGGAGAGACTAACACCATTTTTCGGTTTATCAATAAAAACAAAATGTAGGGGCGACCGGCCGGTCGCCCCTACATCAGTGTAAATCCGTGTTAATCTGTGGTTCTAATTTAATTATCCCATTCTCCGCAGATGGGGAGAAAAAATCCGCTTACCGGTTCTCCAGCCATCAGATCGTCTATCATCTTCCGCTCCCGTATCTTAAAGAGCGCGTGATCAACCGTCCCTTCCTTCAGCCCGAGAACCTCTTCAGTCGGCACATCCTTTCCGTCCTCGCCTTCCATCGCAATGATCTCACCGCGATCCAGCATCTTCTCTATCTTTTCTTCAAGGCGTTCTTTTTGTTCCTCTGTTATGTTGATGCCAACTGATATGATTCCTGTTCTGTGATGACTGCGATAAGGCACATAATGCGACGGCAAACCGCGGTTGCGCATCTTAGAAAAAATATTATGCCCGAAAAAGCGGGTTACGAAATCTGAACTGTCGCATCGGGGGCAGCGCGGGGTCGCAGAGTTTTCAGCCTCGCGGTAACTGCTGTATTCCTTCTCAAAAGTGCGCCCCTCAAGGTCTCCTTCACACCTGTTGCATATATAAATGTGCGTTATCATTTCAGATCGTTAATGTGTTCAACAATCATAGCATTTACTGTTAATTATAGTCAAAAACACAACAAGTAAAAATATTTTCGCATTCTACACGTGGAGTCAATTGTTAGAATTTGATGTAAGTGCAGAAAATATTTTACATCCCTACCACGGAAGCGCGGAATAACCGAAGCACGGAAAGGAAGAAGTGAGACGGAAGAAGTGGGGTGTGAGACGATCATTTTTTATCTCACATCTTACATTTCACATCTTTCCGTTTTCCGTATTTCCGTGTTTCAGTGATTATCTTTTGTTTACTTTGGTGTCTAATATTTATTGCGCTCATTAGTATCTGTGGCTGGCGAAATAATCGGATATTTTCCGTATTTATCGTATTTATAGAAATAGTAGTGCATCAATGCGAATTTGTGCCATGAGATATGACTAGATATAGGAGATATAGTAGGGATATAGGGAGGGATATAGGGGACAGCCACCTATTTTTGGATATTGTGGACAGCCGTCCAACTATTTTTGCGAGCCTGACTATTGATCGGGTGATAACAATTTCATGCTTTGTGGATATAGGGGACAGCCACCTATTTTTGGATATTGTGGACAGCCGTCCAACTATTTTTGCGAGCCTGACTATTGATCGGGTGATAACAATTTCATGCTTTGTTGTCAATAAAACGGTGGCTGTCCTCTATTAATCTAAACGGTGGCTGTCCCCTATTAATCACGGTGGCTGTCCCCTATTAATCATTTCATGCTTTGTTGTCAATATGAAACGGTGGCTGTCCCCTATTAATCATCCGTCCCCTATTAATCCCCTATTAATCCTGAAAATTTTGAAAAATGGAGATAATCCAAATAAGAGAAACCCAGCCATTCCACTGGAACGGCTGGCTCAATAGTCACCAAGGGATTGCATACCGCAATCCCTTGTCATTACATAGAGCCAGTTACCATTTAAAAAATATATGTGACAGGTCTCTGTTATTTGCGAAAGACTTGATAGAGAAACATCAACAGGTGTTGTAAAGTTTATAATTGCGGTTCTGTATTATTATCCCTTTGCAAGTTTGCGGAAAATGATGGCGAGTGCCGTCTTGTCCATATTAGATGATGCAACGGACATCATAACTTCATACAATTTCCCTTTCGGATCGCGAAGTTCAACCCCGTTGAACTCAAGAAACACAAGAGCGCATGCGAGCGCTGTTCGCTTATTACAATCTACAAATGCATGATTCTGGCAGATGTGAAATGCATACGCTGCCGCCATTTCAAATAGGTCTTTGTGAAGGAATTCACCGCCGAATGAAGCATGCGGCATTGCCAGCGCGGCGTCAAGCAATCCGATATCGCGTACGCCCGGTTCACCGCCGTATCTTTCAATCTGATCAGCGTGAATTTCAACTGCATCTGCAAGTGACAGAAAAACCACATCGTCCATCGTGAATTACTCTGCCAACTTTTTAAGGACGCCCCCATGACGGGCATTCACTTTCGCCAGGGCATCCTTTAATCGTTTTCTTCTCCCTTTGTCTGTGGCTGGCGAAATAATCAGATTTTTTCCATCCGTTGTGATCTCAAGAGGCGTCTTCAGATCAATTTTCAGCAATTCTAAAACTGGCTTATCAATAATCAGCGCTGCGCTGTTTCCGTGAGCCGTCAATTTTTTTATCATAAGTGCCACCCCCAGTATGATACATTGTATCTACATTGTATCACCTTTCTGGTAATCGTCAACCTTAAATGATAAACCTGATTTGAATTGAAAATTTTAGGCGGGATATTTCCCGTATTTATAGAAATAGTAGTGCATCAATGCGAATTTGTGCCATGGGATGTCAATCGCCTGCGGCTGGGCATAAATCATACCCATTATCCCGCCGCCGTGCCGCCCGAGCGCGCTGATCGTCCGCCTGACCTCGCGCTTTATGTCCTCAGGCGCCGCTTTCGGCAGCACTCGCTGAAGGTCAAGCGGTCCGAAAAGACATAATTTCCCCGAAACATTTTCCTCAAGATAATCAAGTCCGAGACATTCCATATCATCTTTCTGAAGCACATCAAGTCCGATCTCAATCAGGTCGGGGATGATCAGCCGTATATCGCCGCAACTGTGGAGGATGAATTTCATGCCTTTATCGTGTGCGGCGTCTATCAGCCGCTTGTATCTCGGTTTGAATATCCCGCGCCAGGTATCCGGCGAGACCATCAGCGTTTCCTGCGAGCCCCAGTCATCCGTCATTATCACGGCGTGGCATCGGTATCTCGCATACATCTCCATCAATCCGAGATACCATTCATCTATCATCCGATCAATCAGGCGCATCACTTTGTCAGGCTCTGAAACGAGGTCAACCATAAGTTGTTCAAAGCCGCGCAGGAAATGGGTTCGCTCAAAGATGCCGTTTGCGAGGTCGCCGATGATGAATTTGCCCGTGGCGAAAACTTTTTTGAGGTTTCTGAAAGTTTTGAATCGCTCGCGGCGGCGCGGGTCGGGGATGCGGAAGGTGTCGGTCTGCGACCAGTCTTTGATGGGGTGCCCGATGCACTCGCCGATGCTGTCGGCTGAACCCGCCTGCCATACACAGCCGAATTCATCCTGAAGCGGCTTGCCCGACGATGCCCAGTTCAGCGGCAGCGGTTTCTTCGGCCGCCAGTTGCCGAACATATAGAGAAGATAATGCAGCCTCGGATAATATCCCGTGTCAGGCTGCCAGTCCTGCGACGGCGTGTAGGTCATAAAGAACATATCGCTTATCGCCGGTATGATGCTGAAAAATGGCGCCCTGTCGGGTCTTCTGAATTCAATCGCGCGTGTTACTCTTTCAATCTCTCGCATAGCACCTGTAAAATTTTCATCCACTAATTTCACTAATTTTCACGAATTAATAATTAGTGTAAATTCGTGTAATTAGTGGATCGTCTTTTGCTGTCTATTTTTTTGCAGCAGGCAGTATTTTATATAACCAATTGATAATATCTGGATATAACTTTTCATAAGGCAGAATGTGATTGTAGTCCAGCCACCAGATTTCTTTCGGCTCGCCCGCCAGTTCCCACAGATTTTTCGTGGTTTTAGGCGACACGACAATATCGTGCTTTCCATTTATCATAAGCAGCGGACGGGGCGAAATGGAGGCGATATAATTGATCGGGTCAACTGGGTCAAAAAATCGCTGCACTTCATCCCAATTCAAACCGTTTTCAATACGGAATTTTTTAAGCGCAGCCACCGCCGGATCAATCGTGCTGCGAGCCATATCCACCCACGAACCGCCAGCCACAGTGATCACCGCAGCGTCAATCCGCCTGTCCCCGCCCGCAACCACGACACCGATGATGCCGCCCATACTCCCGCCGATGTAAACAATCGCATCCTGGTTTATTTCAGGACGGGTCTCAAGAAAATCAAGCCCGCGGCGGTAATCAATCACCGTCTGCCGAATCGCCTGAATTGTTGTAAGGACATCGCCACCGAACATCCTGCGGTCGCGCCGGGCGCGCTCGCCGTGATACTGCGGGTCAAGCGACAGCACAGCAAAACCTTCCCTTGTGAACCAGTCCGCAAATAACAGAACATCTTCCTTGCGTCCCCCCTGACCGCACATGAACACAACGGCTGGAAAGGGACCGCTCATTCCGTATGTTCTGGGTGTCAGGTATAACCCCGGAACTTTCTCGCCATTCACACTCGCAAATTTTATATACGATACTTCGTAAAGGTCTGTCCCCCCGCGCTTCTCCATCTGCAAATCAAGCGGCAGAGAACGGTCGTAAATCAGACTCAAATCATTCGGACTGGCGGCGTTCTGAACAGGATAAACAACGGTATCATCTTTTGTTCTCTGCGAAGATGTATCACATCTATCCGCCGCCAACAGAGCAGGATTCACAGACAGCGCAATTCCCGCAAAAACAGAAACTATCGCAGCCAATACAGATATCGGCATAAGCCGGAGCAGGCGGGCTTCAAACTCGCCTCTACATCTGTGTGAATCTGTGTTCATCTGTGGTTCTAATTTAATGCGCCCCGCCCATCTGAAGCGAGTGGAAAAAGAGGGCAGCGAGGAAGCCAAGGACGGTCAGAATGCCTACGAGCCAGCCGCCGTGCTCATAAGCCTCCGGCAGCATCGTCTGCGCAATCATCGCTAACATTGCGCCTGCCGCCGCACCCTCAAATATTGAGTGTGTTGATGCCCCGAGCGACTGAAAGAAGATGTTTCCGAGCAGCGCGCCCAATCCGGTCATTATCGTCAGGGATGTCCACATCCAGAGAATTTTACCCGTCCCTGAACCTTGCCGTCTCATTATCGTTGCGCTGGACATTGATTCCGGCAGGTTGGCAAGAAACAAGCCGGCAATCAGCGCAGGACTTATCGCCTTGCCGATCATACTTGCGCCGATCACAAGCGATTCAGGTATGCCGTCAATGAAGATGCCGAGCCACATCGCAAGCGCAGCGCCCCCTCCTTGCTGCGCCTCAGCCTGTTTTATCTCAACAACCGTAGGACGATAGTTCTCCTCTTGAACACTTTCAATCGCTTCCCTCCGCCATTCCTCTGCGCTTGTGCTTACGGCAGGCAGTTGCCCGGTTTTCTTACGGTATTCCGCCAGTTCGGTAACAGCAGCCCTCAAACGCGGGCTCGTCTCAATCAGATCAATAAAATCTTCTTTGTGTATTTCCCATGTTTTTACATCGGTTTCAGCAACAACAGTGGCAGAGCGCGGCGCATCCCACAGCAGCGCCATCTCCCCGAAAGTCTGCCCCGCCCCGAGTGTCGTCGTTGCCGGTTTGCCGCCGCCTTCGCTGTCAAACATTTCAATCCTCACGCGCCCGCCCTCTATCATATAAATCGCATCGCCGTATTCACCCCTTTTAAATATCACTGTCCCGGCGGGAAAACTGCGGTCTTCTATGTGCGGCACGATCTCCTGCACATCCGAAGCAGGCAGCGCGCGAAGGACATCTACCTTGCTCAACCTGTCTATCATTTCACTGACCATTTTCCTTTTCTTTGATTTCAGGTGAGCAATAATTGTTGAGTGCTTTCTGAGAAATGCGCCGCTGTTGCTCATCGCCTGGTTAAGCCCAACGAAGACCACGCAACCGATGCAGCAGCCGATGGCGAGGGGAACGAAACCGCCGCCGTGGCGAGCCATTGCCGGGCGCACAAGTTCAAAGGCGAGCGCAGCAAACAGCGCGCCGCCCCCAAACGCCATAATCCCTGCAACTGTGCGCGACGGCGGCTTCAGCCAGATGCCGATCAGCGCCCCGAGCGGAAGCGAAAGCGCGCTGAACGCTCCAAACCAGAACGCCATCATGTAATTCGCTTTGACGAAATCTGCAATACTGTCCATCTATTCCCCCCTTTCAGATTTTTACACATTTTAGCACAACGGCAGGTTTTCACAACACTGTTTTGTGATTCGTTTTATAAGTAGGGGCGGTTCGCGAACCGCCCCTACTTCCGTGTTAATCTGCGTAAATCCGTGTCTGAAAATCTACGCGAAGCAAACTAATTTAAGAAAACTCATATCGCATGAATTTATTGCTGTTGCGAGCCTTTTTCCTTCTGCTCTTGTGATTCTTCTTTGGCTTCTTTTGTTTCTTCTTGCGGTTCCCCTTCTGTTTGCGGGGTTTCTTTTTCCTGTTCAACTTCCGCTTCTGCGATGAGTTCGCGGGCTTCCTTGAGAGCCTTTTTTGCGCCGCCGAGTTTGACCAGCGATCGTTCAATCTGCTGGAGTGCCGTAAGGTCTCCGGCGGCAAAATTCACCGATTCGGCGTAATACTTGCGCGCCTTCTCGGTTTCGCCTAACTCATCATAGACCCTTGCCACCGCAACATAGAGCATCGGGTCATAAACATATCCCTGGTCATCTTTCGCAAGATTATACGCCTCACGGTATGCGTCAAGCGCCTTGCGTTTATACTCCAGTTTCTTCCCCTTTAATTTTATCCGTGCTGTGGCTGTGGCTGACTCGTCAATCGCCTGCTCATAAGGGTCTTTTTTCGTGGCGGTTTTTTCAGCCTTCTGCTCGTAGACGAAACCTATCTGATATTGGTTGTAAGGGTTGGCTGGTTCCGCTGCTGCGGCTTCCTTGTAGTGTTTGAGCGCAGTGTCATAGTTAACATCCTTTTCATCTTTTTTCAGACTTAAACCCATCAGGTAACGGTAAGCGCGCAGTTCCGGGTTCACCACTTCCACCTTGTGTTTGTCCTTGACCTTGTTCAGCCACTCAAATGCGAGCGAGCGCGCATCTTTCACACTGATCAGGATATGGCGCACTTTCACCTGCTCATACGCCTTCCTGATCTCCTCCTCGTTGATCTTCGCTTTGGAATCGTCTTTTTCCTTGCGCAGACTTGCTATAATTTCCGGCTTCGCCTTCTCATATTCAATCCCGGCGGCGACCTTTTTAGCCTCAACCCTTATGATATGGTAACCTCTCTCGGTCTCAACGACCTTGCTTATGGCGCCGGGCGTGAGTTTGAACGCCTCGTCCTCAAAGGCTTTCTCCATCGTGCCGCGCGAGACCCAGCCCAGGTCGCCGCCGTTTTCCTTTGTGCCATCATCGTCCGAGTATTGCATTGCCAGCATCGCAAAATTTTCGCCGGCGTCCGCCTTTAATTTAATGTCATCCGCCTTCTTCTTTGCCTCCTCTTTCTCCTTGCTTTGCTGTTTTTCCCCGATCGCTTTCTGCACTTTGGATTCCAGCATCTCGCGCCGCATGGATTCCTTCAAGGTTTTCATCGAGATGCCGCGCTGCACGAGTATCTCCTGGAAATATTTGTCTCTTTCTTTGTCTTTGAAGAAGAATTTCACGCGTGACTGGATGCTGGGGTCGTCAAGTTTTGATGATTCGCCGATGAGATAATCTCGGTATTGCCGCACCTGCTGGTTGAGTTCACCGCTCGTTACGCGCAGATTCTGTTTGCGCGCCTCCTGCAAAAAGATTTCCTGGTTGATGAGGCGCTCCAGCACCTGCAACTTGAAGAACATCTGGTTGAAGTACTTGCGGAAATCCATCTGTCCCATCTGCTCGTATTGCTCGCGCAGGCGCAGGTAATAGTCGTTGAAGACATCTTTTTTTATCGCACTGCCGTCAACTTTAACGATTACATCCG
>JBFMBQ010000340.1:0-6674 GCA_040755115.1 bacterium | reverse complement strand
TTCTGCATGATATTTTTGATAACTTCCCTTTTCTTCATCATTAAGAACGGGGAAAGTGATCTTCTCTTTTTTAATAAACTCATTCATTTGTTCCTGACTTTTCTTATCGTTCGCACCGCACACCGCAAGGATTTCTACATTTAATATTTCGCTGTATTTTTCGTAAAAACGCTGCAATCGCGGGAGTTCCTTCTGGCAGTGCGGACACCACGGCTGCCAGAAGACGATGATAAGTTTTTTGAAACCACGATAGTAAATTGGCGACTGAGTGTTGCCGGCGAGGTCCTTCAGTTTGAAATCCGGCAGCTGCTTGCCAAGCATCTGACGAAGTGTCGGCTCGTTTATTTTCGGATGAAATTCCAGAACATCAACTGTTTTTCCGCTGGTTATCTTTTCAAGTATTTCTGTGAAGGTAAAATTCCGAATCTTGTTCGTTGTATTTGTAATCAACGCTGTCGCAAGATTGCCGCTGCGATCAATGATGTAAAAAGCGGGAAAAGTGAAAACATCATAATCCTTTGAAACAGAAACATCCTCGTCGCACAAAATCGGAAATTTTATTTTGCGTTTATCAAATGCGCTTCGCGCCGCTTCCTTTTCTTTTTTCCCGTTTCCGCGTGTGATTGTGAGAACTTCAACTCCTCTGATTTTTTTACTGCCAAGTATTTTTTGCAACTTTTCAATTTCTTCCATAGATTGAGTATGTTCGGGGATCCAGAAAGAGAGAATAACTACTGAACGGTTTTTGAAATTGCCCGGTGTGATTTTCTTCCCGTCATCAGTTTTCAGTGTGAACGGCGGCGCCGCTTTCCCAAGTTGTAACAGTGATGGAGCAGAAAATGATGGCACAGAAAACAAGATGAGGACGAAGATGTTGAAAAAGAGATTCAACCCCACATGAAGCGGGGTTTGAAATTTTGCACCTTGCGCTTTGCACTTTGCACTTTGCACTTTTAAATTTAATTTTTTCATAACCTCTGCCTCTGGGTCGCTTTCTCTATGTTAAGTATGAATTCCACCTCGCCAGCGCCAAGCCCCGTCTCCTGGGCGATTGCCGAAGAATCCATACCACGCCGCGAAAGATACACAACCTGATTTACCTTATCAAGTTGGGACATCGGACGGCTCGGCGTCCCCGTGAAAATACTTGAATATTTTGCGCGCTCGCCCTCGGTATCCCTTCTCGGCGAAACCGCCGTGCTGATATTTCGCAATCCGTTTATTTTCTGGTCGGCTTCGTTGAGGAGTACTTTCAATATCTCTATTTTCTGATCAATTTTCCCCATAATATCTGATAGAATTTCCTGGATTTCAGGCTCAATGTGTGCTTCAGAAGCAACGGCGGAATCAGGTGTTGATTTCTGGGACGGGTTAAAAAATCCCTTGCCTGATGCAGCCGAGCGGAAGATCAGAACCAGTATCAGTATATTAAGAACGAGCAGAATTGTGATCAGGATTGTCATTTCAGGAGAGCGGAAAGACCGCCTGTATGATTTTGCCTGTGGATTTGATTTTAGCATAAGCGACCCGCAGGCATTTAGGTCGTTTGCCTTTTTCACGGCGCAGGGAAAAGCGCAATTTACCGGTATAGGAATCAAGCACCGGCGACGAAACGATGTCAACCGGGATTGGATCATACACACCTATGAGTTTGAGATCGGTGAATCTTACACCGTGTTTCTCCGCAAGCGTCCCGATGTAATCCGATAAAACAGTGTAAGGAATAGCGCGCAGGTTGAGCATCTCGCGGCTGACGGGTGCATTGTCAAGATAATTGCTTTGTGATGTGGTGGTTCTTCTGTGGACTTTAAGGGGAATGAAATAGGCATTTTTTATTTTAACGGTTTTTATGGTAACCTGAAAAGATTTTCTATGTGGCAGTTTGATTTTCGGAATCGGGACATTTCTCGTTGACCCTTTCGCTTGTTGTCCTCGCCTGAAGCGCATCAAATTGGTTTTGATTTTTAATAAAGTGAGGTTTATTACTTTTACGATAATAGTGAGCGTGAATAATGATGATTCAGTCCTCAAAGCATCCGGTATTAGATCGTATTTATGAGAAACAATCTGTGAACCAGAGAAAAGCGGTGTTTTGCATGATGTGAAATGCGGGGAGAGAGCAATGGAGCGTGTAAGAACCTGGCGTTTGGACATAGCTTTTATCTGTTAAATTTGCGCAAATTTATTAGATCAAAAAACAATCCTGTAAATCCCGTCCATTCCAAAAACAACTTCCGCTATTTATTTGAATTTTCTGCGAGGTATTTAAGCGCATCCTGAACTCGTGAGAGAGGTTCAAGCACATCCATCGTGCGACCCAGATCAAGCAGAATAGATTTCACCGATGCAAGCGTCGGCGCATTTTTTCTGTCAACTTTCACTCGCACCGGTTCGCGCAGCGACAGTATCTGGAGCAGTATTTCGTTTTCGCTTATCTCTTGAGATTCACCGTGCGTCGCAAGCGGTTCGCGGCGCGCAACAGAAAGTTGGACAAACGGAAATGTATAACTGCGTGTGAGGTTATAATACGACTCATCCGGGACGATAAGGATATCGGGTTTGTTTTCAACATCCGTCAGCAGTGATCGCGCCATAGTCTCGGCTTTAAGGTAGTGATCAAGAGCCCGCCCGTAAAGGATCTGCTCAATGCGTGAGGGGACAACGGTATCAGTATGCCGAAATTCAAGAGGTATTCCGTAACAATCAGTAATCAGAATACCGCCTATGAAAGCATTGCGCTCGGAACGGTATGTGTCAATATAACCGATTTTATATTCCGCCATACAATTACATTACTATATTATATGGATAACTGGATTGCAAGTTTGATTTCAATGCAAAAAGTCTAATTAAATTGCTTGAACTGCTTAAACTGTTTATACTTTCCCCGTCGTTGGTTCAAGGTTGCACCTTGAACCCAAATGCAAATAATCTTCGCAATCTGTGGATTATCTTTTATCGCTTAACCGCTTCCCTTTCTCTCGGCAGCAACACAACAAAATGCGAACCCCCATCCGGAGCAGAATTGACGGTTATTGTTCCCCCGTGGTCTGACACTATCTTGTGCGAAACAAGCAACCCAAGCCCTGTTCCCCCCGACCCCTTGGTTGAGAAAAATAATGAGAATATCTTCCCTTTCGTCTCCTCGTCCATACCTATCCCGTCGTCTGAAACCTCAAAGACAACATCTTTTTCATCGCCGTCAATTCTGACCGTAATCTTGTGTGATCGCTTTTTTCGGTCGGTGAAACAGGCGTCAATCGCATTCTCAAGCAGGTTGACGAGCAGCGTGTGAATTGCTTTCTGGTCTGCCTCCATCTCACCAGTCCCATCGTTGAACTCCCTTTTAAGTTCAATGCCGTAACCGACAGCCTTTCTTTGCAGCAGATCGCACACATCAGTCGCAATTTCACGCGGGGAGACCTTTGAAAATTCCGGCTTCCTTTCCTTCGCATAGAAAAGGATGTCAAAAACCATATTTGAGATGCGCTCTACATTCCTCTGCACCATCTCCCAGCCTTTTTTTACTATCTCATTTTCCCCTTTGTCAAAACCGGAGTTCACGATGTAAATGCCGCCGTCAAGTCCCATCAGTATGCCTTTGATGCTGTGAGAAATGCTTGCAACGAGTTGTCCCATAGAGGTCAACTGTGATTGCAGTCTCCTTATCTCAGAAATGTTTGTGGACATTTCCATAACTAAAACGATCTCGCCGTCTGTATTCCTTATCGGTGCGGTATAAACTAAAACATTTATCGGATCGCCGTTTTTTGAGACCACCACTTCTTCGCTGCTGTGGACATTCCCATCCGAGAATGTCCGCGCAACAGGGCATACCAGGCATTCCTCCTGCCGATGCTTGTACACCTCATAGCAATGACCGCCGATCCCCTCCCCGAAATCTTCCCTGAACCGGCGATTCGCCTCAACAATCCTCAATTCCCTGTCCTGGATTGTTATATAACAGGGAACCTCGCTGAAAAGCGTCTGGTGCGTTATTTCGGAGAGGTAATGATTCTGAAAAGGATGCTCTACGGACATATTAAAAATTGAAATGTAGGGGCAGGGCTTGCCCTACCCAACCAAAAAGGCTGGCTGCTGGCTACTGGTTTCTGGTTACTATAAAATCCTTTGCACCCTGCAATTCTTAAATTGCAACAGGCTGTAATTGTGTCTCAAAAATTTTCTTAACCGTGAGAAGCAGGTGTTCTTTATTAACCGGCTTCTCAATAAAACCTTCCGGACCAGGCAGCGAGCGCTCAAATATGAATTTCCTGAAATCAATCTGCGGGTAATCCACCGGATTTACACCCGTTATCATTATCACTGGAATTTTAGCCAGTTCTTCATTTGTGCGAATTTCTCTGTAAAGTTTTATCCCCGTCTTTCCCGGCATTATTATGTCAAGCGTTATCAAATCGGGTCTTTCCTTTTTAATCATTTCAAGCCCCTGGTCGCCATCGTAAGCGGCGACAGTCTTGAAACCGTGGTCTTCAAAAAACATAGTCAGAAAGGTAACCGCATCCGGGTCATCGTCAATGACCAGAATCCTTCGCCCCCTGATTGCCTCTTCAATTGCTGGCACAGGCATAAGCATCGGCGCCTCGGGCAGCACAATCGCATTCGCCACGAGTTCGCCAACGGTCTTGACATCCATGCCAAGTTTGTAAAACTTGATGCAGTCGGAAAGCCCGTCAACGCAGTTATGGCAGGCAGTGGCGACAATTTTTGCCCCCGTTGCCTTGAGTTGTTCCGCCTTTACTTTTGCCACCTCCAATCGGCGCGGCGTGTATTCCGACATTGACATCGCGCCGCCGCCGCCGCTGCAACACCAGTTATCCGCACGGTTTGGATACATCTCCCTGAAATCCATAACAGCATTTTTCAGCAAGAACCTCGGCTCCTCTGTGATCCCGCTGCTGCGCCCTAAATTGCAGGGATCATGGTATGTTACAGGGATTGTATTCACTGAGGAATCAAGCCTTATTCTTCCCGACTCAACATAATCAATCATAGTTTCAAGAAAACTCTCAATCGGGAAATCAAGGTCCATCTTCGCCCAGTTCGGCGCCTCCCACTTGGTCGCTCTGAAACCATGACCGCATTCGGATATGATGAGTTTCTTACCACCCAGTTTTTTGACATTGTCAAACACCAATTTCCCCATATGCGCGCCAAGGGCATCATCGCCCGAAAACAACCCAAAATTAGTCCCGTCCCACCCTTCACTCATCATCGTCCAATCCTGCGACATAAAATATCTTCGCAGCCGCAAGCAGTGAGAGCGGTGCATATTTCACCTCGCGCGGATTAATCGCATACACTACATTACAGTTCTTCCTGTCAAGCGGTATCTCAGCACTCTTGTCCCCTACCTCTTTCTGCAACTCCTCGCTGAGCCACTCCAGCGTCTCAATATAATCCTCTTTTCCCACGCCCATCTGGTTGCCGATCTCCCATTGATCTTTGCTGACATCTTTCACACCCTGAGGCGCATAACCTATCTGCGTCAGCAGCGACCTCGTCATCCGCATCATCAACGCCTTGTCAACCCCCATCGGACAATTGAAGGTGCACCTGCGGCACATCGTGCAACTGCCGAACACCACATCCCTGAGCGCCTCAAGCTCCTCATCTGTGGTAATCGTCCTCGCACCAACCCATTGCGGAAATACCCTTCCCGTCCAGTCAATGTGATATTTGAACAGTTTTCTTATCTGGTCTGCTTTATAGGCTGGTGTCATTTTCGGATCCCCGGTCGCCACAAAATAGTGACATGCCTCATTGCACATCCCGCAATGGACACAGACACTGAACGACAGTGCCGCCTGGCGGTTGACCTTTTTCTTAAATGTCTCTACAACTCTTTTTGCATTTTCCGATTGAACCATCGTTCGCCTCCATCAAATGTATTAATCCACTTAAATTTTGTGCTGTTTATACAACTTTTTTGGATAAACACCGCGGTGTCCGAGATGTTTCCCGATGTAATATCGTGTAAAAGGAAAATAGAGATAATGTGAAATTTTACTGAAAGGCACATAGATGAGGAAAAAGGTCGTCAATCCGAAAAATGCAATAAGCGCCCACTCATTGTTGTTGGGGACACCGAAGAAAGCGGATAAGAGATAAAAGTCAAGCAAAAACAGTGAAAAATAATCGTCTATACTGCTGATGACACGCATTTCGGGACGAGCGAAGCGCCTGAACAAACGCATAACGCCCACTATGAATGCCGCCGCTATTACCGCCTGAATTACCATTACTGTTATCGGGCTGTTTATGAGCGCAGGCGCGTAAGGAATAATGAAGGTCGCCGTTATTGTTACCGCTATCCCTATGTGAAAGATCACAAACTCAGCATATTTTATCCACCGCTTGCTCGTGCTCTCCATTGACCAGGGCATCGCAAGCGTCATATATGAATACATAATTCCCGCCGTTTCATCACCTCTGGATGGCGTTCGCTCCTTCGCCGCCGTGAATTTCAGAATCCACCGCAGACGAATCAGATAGACAACTGCCATAAAAGTCAGTGCAAATATTTGCACTTCATTCTCAAGAAACCTTAAAAATTCACTCATATCAATAACCCCCTATCTTGAATTTTCTTCCCCTTGAGATTGAGCAGGTCCTCTATTGAATATTCATAGAGAACATCAGTGATTTTCTTA
>JBFMBQ010000339.1:0-3306 GCA_040755115.1 bacterium | reverse complement strand
ACCTATTCCAGCGGCGCAACCGCAACCAAGAGCCGAATGATGACCACAAGCAAGATGCTTGTTATACCAGGACTATATTATTACGCACGCGGGTGGGTCTTGTCGTATATCTCCTTGAGTTTTTCGCCGGGTATGTGGGTGTAAATCTGTGTTGTGGAGAGGCTCGTATGTCCGAGCAGTTTCTGCACGGTGCGCAGGTCGGCGCCTGCGTGCAGCAGGTGCGTGGCGAAGGAGTGTCGTATTGAGTGCGGCGTGATGTTCTTTGCGATGGCTGCCTTCAGGATATACTTTTTCACTGTTCGCTGTATGCTGCGCGTAGTGAGCCGTCCGCCCAGACGATTAAGGAAAAGTGCAGGGATTGATCTTTCACCTGCAAGATGCGGGCGCGATTCCCGCAAATATTTATCAATCCACTTCCTGGATTCAGCGGCGATGAGGACTATCCGCTGCTTTTTCCTCTTGCCCGTGATCTTTATTTCATCGTAACCTGCAACATCCTCGGTGTCCAGCGCCGCCAGTTCGCTCACGCGTATGCCGGTGGCGTAAAGGAGTTCAAGAAGCGCGCGGTCGCGCAGTCCGATGGGGGTTGCGATGTCAGGGGATTCAAGCAGCGCCTTCATCTCGGGCAGATACAGAAATTCTGGGATTTTCTTTTCCTGTTTCGGTGTTTCAATGAGGAGGAAGGGATTGGACTTCACGAGTTTTCGCTGATGGAGGAAGCGGAAGAAGGTGCGCAGGGCGGAGAGGCGGCGCGCGACGGTGCGGCGCGAGAGTCCTTTTTTCAAGAGGCTCGCAAGATAACCCCTTGTTCTCCTGACCGTAACGGCAGAGAGTTCTACCTGATGTTCTTTTTCCTGGAGGTAGTCAAGAAAATCAATAATATCGGCGGAATAGGCATCAAGCGTATTGGGGGAGACGCCGCGCTCGTGGTGAAGATAAGTGAGAAAATTTTCAAGTTCTTCCATATTCCGTGTTTCCAATATTCCGTGCTTCCGTGGTTATCTTTAATAATGTTTATTTTCCTAACTTGGACGAGCCAGAACCAAAAAAGAATAAAAAATGAAACCACAGAGGCACGGAGATACGGAGAAAGAAATCTTTTTTGCGCCGAAGGCGCAAAAAATTTTCTCTGTGTTTTCCTCTGTGCCCTCTGCGTCTCTGCGGTTAATAAATTTCTTTGCCATTTTGCGCAAGATTTGACTGTTAAGACACTACAGATCGGATGAGTTGCTCAATTTTTTGTGCGCAGGTGATGGCGGAGGCGAAGGCGATGTCGCCGCCGTGCCCTTCTGCGCCGACGGAATCGCCGACGATGAAAAAGTTGGGAACGGGCGAGCAGTCAACCGCCGGGCGGTCTGCGCTGGTCTGTCCCACGCATGGCATTGCGCTGTCAACCATGCTCAACTCCATCGTCCGCTCAAATTCTATCTCTCCGCGCAGGTGCGGAAACATATTATCCAGTATCCCCTGAAGGTGCCTCTTTGAAAGATTGAGAAACTCATGGTCGTTCATCTTTTCATAAGGTATGGGGTAAAACCAGTTGCCGATCTGCTTTCCTCTTGGCGCCAGCGCCGGTTCTATATTTGAGACGAACAGTCCCATAGTGCAGGGGTCGGAAGTCAGTATGATGCCGTTAATATCGGAAACTCTTTTTTTCAGGCAGAAATCATAAACGATGCCGCATGTAGGTTCAAGTGAGCGGGCATATTGAAGGACTTTGGCGGGTAGGCACTTTTCAGGGATGATGCTTTCAACTTCCTGAAGCGGGAGCGAGGAAACAACCGTCTTGCCTTGAAAGAAATTTTCACCGCAGCGGACACCCGTTGCGTTCCCGTTTTTCAGGATTACTTCGTCAACTTTTGTGTTGTAGAGAATCACACCGTTTGTGTTTACAGCCCGTTCAAGCGCAGCGAAGAGGCTGCGCCAGCCACCGAGGAAATAGCCTGTTGTATGCTGCGCTTTGAGCGCACTGCGCAGAAAGAAAAAAAGTTCGCCTGCGGAAGCCCTGTCAAGGTCGGGGCACACGATGCCCGCGCCTGAAAGTACCTGGACAAGTTCTGTGATGTCGCCTTCAGTTATGTTATTCTGGTGAAGCCATTCCTGGACAGAAATTTTGTATAGGTCATCGGCGGAGCGGGCGCTGACGATTTTGAACAGAAATTTCAGCAGACGAAGCCGCGATTTGAATGACAGCAGTGGAGTGGTGATAATCTCCACTGGGCTTGAGGGGAGAGATATGAATTTGCCTCTTGTGAACAGGACAGGTTTGTCAACCGGTAAGAAACGGGGCTGTTCGCCTGTCAAGCGGAGAACTTCCGCCGCCTTGCCTTGCGCAGCATAGCGGTTTATGTGTATGCCGAAGTCAACGATGAAGCCGTTCTTTTCAATCCACGAGGCGCGCCCGCCAGGGCAGGACTTTTTTTCAAGCACAGCGCATCTGAAACCCCTGCGGGACAGAATCGCAGCGGTTGACATCCCGCTTATGCCGGCGCCAATCACCACAACATCGTATTCATCGTTTATCTGCATACCAAATACAAATAGCCATAAATATTGTAAAAAACATAAAAGATTTCACGCAAGGGGCGCAAAGCATGCCCCTGCAAGTTTCAAGCAGGGGAACGCGCAGAGAACGCAATCGCAAAATGACAAAATCCAAATGCCGAATGTCAAATATCAAAGTTCAAAGCATTTAGTAACCAGCAACCAGTAGCCAGTGGCATCAGGTTAGCCGTAAAATTACCCTCGCTACTGGCTACTATCTACTGGCTACTTTTTTTATTTGTCATTTGATCTTTAGCATTCATTTGACATTTAGACTTTGATATTTGAAATTATTTAATTTTTCCCTTTTGCGCACTTTGCTTTTTTTCGCGTTCTTTGCGTGAAATAGTTGCAATATTAGAGTTAACTCTTCCAAAGCAAGACACCTTCTTTGTCAGCATCATAAGAAACTATTCCAACATAATTTTTCACTTTTTCAAAACTCGCCTCCGATTTAAGTATTACTTCATAAGAATCTTTCAGTTTTGCTAAATTTCTATATATATCAGAAAGGATTTCCCGCTTCTCTAAAAAACTTAATTCTTTGTCAACTATCACGAGAAAATCCCAATCGCTGTCCTCTGCGAAATCACCTCTCGCCCTGCTGCCGAACAGGATAATCTTTTCAACTTTAATCCTTCTTTTCTGCAATTCATCTTTAATGATATTTATCGCTTTTTCCTGCATATTCATCATCCCATTAATATTGTCGCCGATGCTGAAGGAATGATCAAATTTTTATGTTAATTTTTTACTGTAGGG
>JBFMBQ010000338.1:0-4025 GCA_040755115.1 bacterium | reverse complement strand
ATAATTGTTTTTGGTTCACAAGTAAACAGAAAAACTGACAAAGACAGTGATATTGATGTTGTGGTTGTCTCCCCCGATTTCAGGAAAAAGAATATCTTCAAGCGGGTTGAAATGATTGGAGATGCACACTCAAGGACAGTTTCAAGATTTATGGTCCCCTTAGATATTTTATTAAAAACACCTGAAGAAGTAGAGGGTTTACCCTACATCAGGCAGGGCGGCGTAGTTATCTTTGCGGCTTGATTTTAAGCGGTCTGCAAGGCGATTGACATAGTCCGTTTGAGCCAAATCTCCCATTAATTTGTGTTAATTGTTTCAATTGGCTCTGGAGTTAAAATTTATGAGTATATTAGAAAACACAAAAAATACCACGGGGAAAAAACCTGTGGATATATGCTATTTATATGGTGAAACTTTAGATTCCGACTTTGATAATGATCATGTTCCTCCCAAACAATTTTACCCATCTGAGATTAGAAAAAGTTTTAATTTTGATGATTTGTTTACATTACCCACCCATAAAATATGCAACAAGTCTTATCACTCTGATGAAGATTATTTTGTTTATTCATTTGGAATTCTTGCAATCGGTTCTTATTCGGGCAATGCGATATGGAATGATATAGTCAAGCGGTTTACCAGGGAACCCCAAGGAACAAAAATGATAAATAAGATACTTAAAGAATTTGATAGTAAACCGATGGGGATCATTTTACCACAAGGAAAAATTGGGAAAAGGTTTGATTGGCAAAGAATTTATCGTGTAATATGGAAGGTAACACGAGGTCTGTTTTTTAAGGAAAAAAGTCAGTATCTTCCCGAAAACACCCCAAAACATATCGTAATAACACCGCCTGATGAGAAACCACCGGATGAGTTTTTTTATTTAAGAAATAGCAAATCGAAAGGTCAATATCCTTCGGTTTTCGACTATAAACACGAAGAATTCTCCGGTTTTTATTTACATATCTGGGCAATGTTATTTTGGGACAAGTTAATTACACTGATAATGTTTCACGATCCACAAAAATGTATTTGTGAGACATGCGGAACTATAAGAAGTAAATTAGGGTGAAGGTTTATTTTTTAAAAACCTTCGTGTCCTTCGTGGTTTCATCATTTTCTTTGTATCTATAGTAATAACTCTGCGTTCTCTGCGGTGGTTTTAAACTCATCTTGCCGCTGGAATTTCTATTGATGTAACTGAATGTGGGGGAAAGGTATAGGTGAATTGATCGCCTGTTAGAGGAAAAGTGGTTTCAGTGATGCGCACTTCATTTTTCATCTTGAAGGTGTTTTTTGCGTGAGGTGAATCGCCGTTGAGTTCACGGATCATTGCGGTAGCGCCCGCCTTGAAATCCTGAATTTTTATGGTCGTGGTTATCGGTGAATCGTAGTGCTTGTTGACAACCATAAGATAAAGTTTGCTGCGGTCGGCGGTTGTTGTAGCCGAGACCTCAATCAATGGATTATCTTTTCTCGGCATGATGCTTGCGTAGGCGCGGTTGGAAAAGGTTGGGCTATTGACGACAGATTTCAACAGGCGGTCGCCGGCATAGCGGCTGAACATTATGAAGGCAAGATAGGAAGGCGTCAGAAACACAGTATCTTCATTCACCCTGATTAATGGAATTGGATCAAAGAGTTGTGCGAAATTGGCGAAGGCAAGGCGCGGGCTGTGCCTGTGGAGGCGCATCAGGAGGTCAGCAGCAAACAATCCTGATGAAAGTTCAAAATCGCCATAAGAAATGGAATCAGTTTTCTGCCATATAAGGTTCCACTCGTCCAGTGCGATGCGGATTTTAGTATCAGCGCCTGCATATTTTAAGAGGTCGCTTTCAAACTGCGTCAGCATGTTTTCAAAATCACCCGACGCGGAGACGATTACATAATACATCTCCCTTTTATCGCTTAACCCATTAAATTCCAGAAAAGGGTGATAGATATGCAAGGAATAGTAATCAATGTAATCGGCGAGTCGGGTTAATACTTCCTTATTCCAGTCGTGGAAGAAGCCGAGCGCACCGACGGCGAGAAATTCAATATTCGGGTCGGCTTCCTTCATCGCGTGATAAAACTCAAGATATTTTGCGGCATATTTTTCCGGAGCGGTCAGGTCGCCCTTCTCCCAATCGCCGAAACTTTCGTTGCCTATTCCCCATAATTTGACATTGTAAGGCTGCGGGTGCCCGTTCTTTGCCCTCAGTTTTCCGAACTCCTTGTCAGGCGGGTCGTTGACATAGCGCACCCAGTCTGCCGCTTCTTGTGCAGTTCCCGTGCCGAGGTTCACATTTATGAGGGGCTTTATCCCGAGCGTTTCGCACAGGCGCAGAAATTCATCGGTGCCGAAGGTGTTTTTAACCGTGCCACCCCAGTGGAGGTTCTCGCGCACCGGGCGACTGTCCGGCTCGCCGACACCGTCGCGCCAGTTATAGACATCCGAAAAGCAGCCTCCGGGCCAGCGCAGCAATGGGACGGCGAGTTCTTTGACCGCCCGATACACATCCTCACGCACCCCACCGAGCATCAGTTTTTGTCCCTTCGCCTCCGCCTCGCTCATCCAAAGTGAGCCTTCTATGCACTTGCCCAGAAACTCTATGAACTGCCCGTAAATCCTCGTGTCTATAACCGCCACTTCGTCTGATGCGGACACCGTGATCTCCGCTTTGAGTGAATCGGCTTCTGTCGCTGCCTGCGTGTCGGTATGGCTTGAGAATATGGTAAGCATGAAGACTAAAAGCAACCCAGTTATATACAGCGACCGAAGTTCATACGCAAGTTTGTCGGCGGGGTGCGGAGACCCCGCCCTACAATTACGAGCCAGTTTTTTATTGAAATATTTATTCAGCATCTTGGTGTTATATTACCTGTTATAGTAATTTTTTGCCACTAAAACACGAAATCACAAAAATTTGAAATGTAAGATGTGAGATGTAAGATGATCGTCTCCCTTCTTCCATCTCCCGTCTTCCATCCTTTTTTGTGCAATTTTGTGTTTTTGTGCTTTCGTGGCATAATTTAACTTGACAATTTAATGCTTTATTTTTAAGAATGAGATAACAATGAGAAGAACACTTGCTGTAGTGCTTGCTGGTGGTGAAGGCGCACGCCTGCTGACTCTGACGGCTCGGCGCGCGAAACCTGTGGTGCTCATCGGCGGTCAGTATCGAATCATTGATTTCGTTCTGAGCAACATCCTGAATTCAAACATAAACGACATCGGGATACTCTGCCAGTATGAACCCGATTCGCTGCTCAAGCACATCGGCTTCGCATGGCACATGGACCGCGCCTTCTGCCGCATTGATGTCCTCTTTCCGCACAAGGCATCCGACCGCTACCTCAGCCCAGCCGACGCCGTCCTCAAACGCCTTGACTATATCCTTGATAAAAATCCTGCCTATGTGCTTATCGTCCCCGGCGACTATGTTTCAATTATTGATTACTCAAAGATCATTGAATTCCACGAACAGAAAAACGCCGACCTCACGATTGCTGGCACAATCGTTCCGCGCAAACTTACAAGCCGCTTCGGAATGATCTCGGCGAACGAAAACGGAGAAGTCATTCACTATATTGAAAAACCGCATGAGCCTGTAAAAACCAACTTCGCCTCAATGGGAATCTATGTTTTCAATATTGATACGCTCGTGCGCAATCTTAACGAAGATGCAAACTCGGATCAGACTCCGAGTTTTACTTACAGTATGATCCCGCGCATGATAGGCAAGGACAAAGTATTCGCCTACCCCTTTGACGGCTACTGGCGTGATGTGGGCACGATTGATACCTATTTTGAAGCGAATCTTGAACTTATCAAAATACTTCCCGAATTGAATCTCTACGATATGAAAAATCCCGTGCGTTCACGCCTCCGTTTTGAGCCGCCTGCAAAAATCTGTGAATACGGGTCAGTAAAAAATTCCATCGTTACGCAGGCTTGCCTTATTGACGGGCATGTGGAACGCTCCATTATTTTCCCGCATGTAAAAATTGAAAAGGGCGCTGAAATATACGATTCCCTC
>JBFMBQ010000337.1:0-2548 GCA_040755115.1 bacterium | reverse complement strand
ATTAAAAAAATATTTTGGGGGGGGGGCCCCCCCCCCCCCCCCCCTGACTGTAGGGCGCGGTCTCCGCACCGCGCCGATTCGGGAACGGGAGAGGAAACGGATATACTGATCACAATGGATGCGGACGATACGCATGATCCTGAATACATCCCGGAACTTGTTAATCGTATCCGCAAGGGAGCGGATGTAGTGATTGCCTCGCGCTTCTGTGGCGGCGGCAGCGAGCGGGGCGTCTCTGTGCCGCGCCGCTTCCTCAGCCGCGGTGTCATACTTTTCATGCGGCTCGCTGCGCCCGTGCCAGGTGTGCGGGATTACTCCTGCGGTTACCGCGGATATTCTGCAAAAATTCTCCACGATGCCGCTGACACCTTCGGCAGCCGCCTCATTGAAACCGACGGCTTCTCTGTTATGACCGAATTGCTTATCAAACTGGCTGCACTCGGAGCACGCATTGAAGAGATTCCTTTCACGCTCCACTATGACCGCAAGGTCGGCAAAAGCAAGATTAAACTTATTCCAACACTGAAAGGATATTTTGCGATCATCCTCATCGCCCGAAGAATTCATAAAAAGAGGTTAGATGGTAAATGTGAGATGTAAGATGATTCTTTCCGTCTCCCGTCTTACTTCTCCCGTTTCCCATTAAGATGAACCTTTCAAAGTGAGAATGAATGATCCAGGATAATAGACGCGGATTACACGGATTACGCGGATAAAATGAATAAAAATAAAAAAATTCTTGTCATTATAGCAACTTACAACGAGCGCGAGAATCTTGAACCGCTCGTGCAGAGGATTTTTGAGGTCGTGCCCGAAGTGTCAATCCTTGTAGTTGATGACAATTCGCCCGACGGCACTGGCGAGGTTGCCGACCGCCTCGCAGAGAAACACACCGCCGTTAATGTCATCCACCGCGAGGGGAAGTTGGGATACGGCACTGCGCTGTTGAGCGGGCTGCGGTGGGCGGAGGAGCACGGTTGCGATGCAGTCATCACGATGGACGCCGATTTTTCGCATGACCCGATTGTGCTTCCAGAGATGATCAGAATGGGCGGTGAGCACCCCGTTGTTCTCGGTTCCCGTTACATTCCCGGCGGGCGCACCGTCAACTGGTCGCTGCGCCGCCGCCTCTTAAGTTGGGGAGGCAACCTCTTCGCGCGCCTGATGCTCGGCGTTCCCGCTCACGACCTCACCACCGGCTTCCGCTACCTGCAACTTGATGTCATCCGCACGGCGCATTTGGAACGGGTTACCGCAAGAGGCTACGGCTTCCTCATTGAGACGGTCCACCGAATTTACGCAGCAGGCATCCGCCCTGCGGAAACCCCTATCACCTTCGCCGACCGCAAGGCAGGCGCCTCAAAAATGTCCCGCAGTATTGTTGTGGAAGCACTCCTGCTTGTTGTAAAATTGTGGTATGAAAGGAACTTTGTAAGAAAAAGATAAGAAATCACTGTGAGGTAACATTATGGAAATTGCACCCGGTATAAGCGTTGATGAAAATGTTCGGTTCGGTAAACCTGTGATCACTGGAACACGCGTCCCCGTAGATTTAATCCTGGGCAAACTTGCAGGCGGGATGACTTATGAGGAAGTTATAACTGAATACGAAATTACCCGCGAGAACATCCTTGCCGTTCTTAAATATGCAGCCGAAATATTATCTTCCGAGCAAGTTAAAGCCGTTAAAGTAACAGAGTAAAAATGATAAGATTCGTTATTGACGAGGATATGCCTCGGTCAACTGGGCAGATACTCAAAGAACAAGGTTATGAAGTAAAAGACATCCGTGACTATGGACTTCGTGGAGCAAGCGATACCGAAATTTACAATTTTGCACAGAAAGAAAAATCTATTATTATTACTGAAGATAAAGATTTTGGTAATGTCTTAAGATTTCTTATTGGCAACCATTTTGGGATAATAGTCGTTCGTTTCCCCAATGAAATGTCAACAAAGGAAATAAATCGTCATCTTTTAATGGCGATTAAAGAAATACCAGAGGATACTTTCCGAGGAAGTGTAGTTATTGTTGAACCTGGAAAAACCCGTATAAAAAGAGGTTGAAAAATAAAGAATGGAGAAACCATGAAAACCACATTGCATCGCGTCACGATTTTTTGTCTAATGTCCTGTCTTTTTGCAGTATTGCTTCTTACCCCAGCCTGCCAGAAAAAACCCGAAAGCACCGAAGGCGGAACCGCCAGCAAGTTCAAATCGCCCGATGCCTTCCGCGAATACCTGCGCGACAAAATCATCTGCCCCGCCGACGGGCTGACCCTCAACCAGTGCGCAAAATACAACCCCGAGTGCCCCATGGGGAAAAAGATGAACGCACTTGTTGAACGCATGATCAAGGAAGGCTGGAGCGAAACGGATGTTGAGGACGCCGTCTCGCTGCTGGCACAGGGACGCCCCGCGCCTGTGGAGAGCATCGCCGACGCCAAACCATGCCCGGGACCTGATGGAAACCTGCGTCTTGACCTCTTCATCATGTCGCAGTGCCCTTACGGGTTCAGGTTCATCAACGGCGCGCTCAGCGAGTTGA
>JBFMBQ010000336.1:0-10546 GCA_040755115.1 bacterium | reverse complement strand
GGCGCGATACGGAGATCGCGCCCTACAGCACTTCACATGACAAAATGTTACTTCTAATTAGATTTCCCCCATGATTTCATGCTTAGTGAAAGCCTGCGCTTTTTTTCACAGGTATCAGTTCCATTAATATTAAATGTATGATAAAATATATCAACTAACAGCCATGATTTGCTTATCGGTTGATTTCTCATATACTTTTATTATTATTTTCTATTATTACAGGAGGCTGAAAAACTCATGGACAAAATGGATACCTTGAATTTTCTGATGGAAAACAAAGATTATTTGCCCCGCCATGTGGCGATCATAATGGACGGCAACGGACGATGGGCAAAGCAGAAGGGACTTCCGCGATACGAGGGACACAGGGCGGGCGCCGAGAGGGTTGAACCCATACTTGAGGTCTGCCGAAAACTGAATATCCCGATTACAACGCTCTTCGCTTTCTCCACCGAAAACTGGAACCGCCCCGAGGCTGAAGTAAAGGTGATAATGGAACTGCTGAACGATTATATTGATAAAGAGACAGACAGATTGAAGAAGAACAAAGTAAGGCTGAATTTCATCGGCAATCCCGACCGCCTCACGCCGGAGTTAAAGCAAAAAATGGCACAGGCAACCGAAGCGACATCAGAAGATTATAAATTTACTTTAAATATATGCGTTAACTACGGCGGCAGAGATGAACTGCTCCACGCAGTTAGAGCCTTAATTGCCGATGCGCAAAAACAAAATGTTTCACCAGAGCACCTCACCCTGGAAACCCTCGCTGAAAACCTGTTCACGAGCGGTCTCCCCGACCCCGACCTCCTGATACGAACGGGCGGCGAGCACCGCATCAGCAATTTCCTCCTGTGGCAGATCGCCTACACCGAAATCATTTTCCATCAGAAACTGTGGCCCGATTTCTACCCTGAAGATTTTATGGATTGCCTGAAAGACTATCTGTCCCGCGACAGAAGATTCGGGCACATCGCAGAGATCGACGAACCTCTGCTGGCAAAAATCCAATCGCCGCAGGACCTGAAAAAGTTCGCCGGCAAGGAACTCAACCAACTTGCTGATGAGATCCGCCAGGTGATTATCTCACGGGTATCCGAGAACGGCGGTCATTTGTCATCAAATCTCGGGATCGTTGAACTGACCATCGCATTGCATAAAGTCTTTGATTCACCGAAAGACAAATTAATCTGGGATGTCGGACATCAGTGCTATCCTCACAAACTTCTCACAGGGCGTTACAATGCGTTCGCCTCGCTACGCTCAAGGAACGGTCTGAGCGGCTTCCCCAACAGGAAGGAAAGCGAACACGACTGCTTCAATACAGGACACGGCAGCACATCCATCTCGGCGGCATTGGGGATGGTGGTCGCAAGAGACATCAGCGGTGAGACTTCCCATGTGGTGAGCATCTGCGGCGACGGCGCAATGTCTGGCGGCATGGTTTTTGAAGCGCTCAATCATGCCGGTGAAATCGGCAAAAACCTGATCGTGATCCTCAATGATAATTCCTTCTCAATTTCACCCGTTACAGGCGCATTGAGCCGTTATCTTAGCAGAATAAGAACAAGCATCCCTTATGTTCAGGTGCACCAGACTCTGCGCGACCTGAAGAGCCACCCATCAGGCATATTCGGCGCCGCAAGTTTCCTCTCATCCCCTCTGCGCAGGCTCGGCAAATACTTCGCCTTCAAGAAAGGCATTATCTTTGAAGAACTCGGCTTCACCTATGTCGGGCCTGTCAACGGGCATAATATTCACGAACTTACAGCCATACTTGAGAAGGTAAAGAGGATAAAGGGACCTGTTCTCGTCCATGTCCTCACCTGCAAGGGTAAGGGCTACGAGCCTGCCGAGAACGATCCAGCAACATATCACGGCGTCAGCAGACTTGAGCCGGACGCCGACGGCGGGAAGCCTGATATTCTTCCCGGCGCTACTTTCACGCATGCCTTCTGCGAAAGCCTGCGCAGAATTTGCAAGAAAGACGAAAGAATTGTCGGCGTAACGGCTGCGATGTCTCTCGGAACCGGGCTTCATAAAATTATGGAAGAGTATCCGCACAGATTTTTTGATGTCGGCATGGCAGAGCCGCACGCGGTAACCTTCGCCGCCGGACTTGCGGCGAGGGGCTTGCGCCCGGTGGTGGCTATCTATTCAACCTTCCTTCAGAGGGCTTATGACCAGATATTTCACGATGTGTGCCTTCAGGATTTGCCGGTTGTGTTCGCCCTTGACCGCGCCGGTCTGGTGAGCAAATATGGTCAGACCCATCAGGGGCTTATGGACATCGCCTACCTGCGCCACCTGCCGAATATCATTCTCCTTGCGCCGAGAGACACGGTGGAACTGGACATGATGCTTGAGTATGCGCTTCAGCAAGATCACCCCGTGGCGATCCGCTATCCGGGCGATTCGGATGTTGGCGCGGTGCGCATGGGCGCCCGCCCGCCGATTGAACACCGCTGCACCGAAATTATGTATGAAGGCAGCGACCTGACAATCTGGGCAGTTGGGGCAATGGCTGTGCCCGCATTGAACGCTGCAAAAATACTCAAACAACACAACATCAACGCACGAGTCATCAACACAAGATTCGTTCACCCCATAGACGACAAAACCCTGCTTAAATCTTACGAAGATGGAATAAGGGAATTTTTCACAGTGGAAGATCACCTGCTGCCGTGCGGCTTCGGCAGCCTGTTGCTTGAGGCCATAAACCACTACGGACTTGAAGGCGTGCACCTGACGAGACTGGGGATTAAACACAGTTTCATCCCCGATGACAGCCGCAAGGCGCTGCTTAATGAGTTCGGGCTTACAAGCGATGGAATAGCGGCGCAGGCGGTGGAAAGATTTAAGATTATCAAAGTCAACGGGTTGAGAGAAATTAAACAATAAATGCGGAATGCGGAATGTGATATGCGAATTAAAAATCCGCAATCCAAAATCGCCAATTCGCAATTTATCTCCGCACTCCGCAATAATCCGCGCGTTTTGCTAATCTACTGTGATTTTTTTAATCTGGATGTCAGTTCGTAGTTGTAATCTTTCAATTTATACACCTTGTGCTCCACAAACACCTTAAAGACATCGCCGTCCATACGCCCCGCCTTAACTTCGGCATCAAGAATCTTTAACGCTCTGTTGACTGGAATGGCTGGCTTGTAGGGGCGGTCCTGCGCAACAAGGGCATCAAAAACATCCGCAAGCGCAAGTATCCTTGACTGCACCGGTATTTCGGGAGCGATCTTGTGGTTGGGATAACCGCTACCATCCAGCCGCTCGTGATGGCTGGCGGCTATCTGCGGCACATCGGCAAGCCGCCGCGTAAATGGAAACTGCGACAGTATTCTGTAGGTCTTTATCGCATGGGAATTCATATCCTTTTTTTCCGCATCCGTCAGGTTGCCCCTTTCCACCGCCAGGCTATGCTTCTCTTCTGGAGTAAGATAAAATATTTTTTCCCCGCCCGGACCTGCAAAACTTTTTCGCGCAATCTCGTTTATTCTTTGCTTGCTTTCCGCATCCATGCTTCCCGGTGTGTTCACCCTTTCAATAAACTTCAGATCGTTCTCCAGTTCCTGAATTTCGTTCTTGACCCATCTGTTGATTTCTTTTATCTTCCCCTTGTTGTCCGTCGCAGCGAGTTTTCTCCTCCTGATTTCCGCCCGCACGGCAACCGACAGTTCGGCGGCACGGAATCGCTCTCTTATCCTTTCAAGTTGTTCCGGATATAGTTTGTTTTCCTTAACGAGGATGTGTTCGCGGACGCCGATTTTGCCGACATCGTGAAGCCAGGCTGCGTATTCCAGTTCTTTTATTTCCTCATCCGTGAACCTGCCCATAGCGCGCGCGGTGGCAACGCTATACATGGCAACCCGCCGGGAATGCCCCGCCGTGGCTGGGTCGCGCTCGTCAATGGCGCTTGCCGAATACTGTATCAGCGCCTCAAACAGATCGGCGATTTCCTTGTATAACTGCGCATTTTCAATCGCCACCGCCGCCTGCGATGCGAGCGACATAAGTATGCGCTCATCGCGAGGCGTGAACGGCATCACCTTCCCGTCCCGCATCTTGTTTATGAGTTGCACAACGCCCGTGATTTCCCCCTGATGGTTAAGCATCGGCACTGTCAGCATTGAACAAGTGCGGTAGCCGGTCTGACTGTCAATGTCATAGTTGAAACGATACGGCGTCTCTTTGCCGATCTCGTAAACATCCTCAATGTTCAGAAGTTTCATTGACATCGCAACATATCCCGAAATGCTTTTTTCATTGATGGGGAGACGGATTTTCTTCAACTGCGCCTCATCGGTTACATGGAACCACAGTTCGTTTTTTCTCCTGTCGGCAAGGTATAGTGTGCCTTTATCCGCCCTCAGCAGCCTTTTCGCCTCCTCAATTATGCGCGTCAGGAGGGTGTAAAGGTCAATTTCCGAACTGATTGCAACGCCGACATCAAGCAGTTTGCTCGTAAGATCATGCAGTTCATCCACCTCAGTGCGGACATTAGAGAAGTGCTGCTCAAGTTCTGAAAACTGCCCCCTGAGTTCAGAAATAGCAAGAAGTGATCTTAAGCCTGTTTCCGTCTCCCTGCCTGATTTACTTTTTTTCATGTTTTTTCACTTGAATTAACACTATACCAGATCACACACAACCGCCACTTCATCGCAGTTCGGGAAATGCACGCATCTTATGCACTCGCTCCAGACCTTCTTCGGCAAGGTGTCTTTGTCAACCACCTTAAAGCCTAATTTCTCAAAAAATTTTGGCACAAAGGTCAATGCAAATATCTGCGTTGCGCCGAGTTCCCTTGCCTCCTCCAGTTCAAACTCAATGAGGCGTCTGCCGTAGCCGCGCCCGGTGAAGCCTTCCTCAACGGCAAGCGATTTGATCTCCGCCAGCGCCTCCCAGCATACATGCAGACACGAACACGCACGCACGATACCATCCGCCTCCAGCACCACAAAATCCCTTATGTTCTCATATATCTCGTTCAGCGAACGCGGCAGCATCTCCTTCTTATCTGCATAGTAAAGCACAAGCGAATATATTATTTTCACATCTTTAAGAGTCGCTTTGCGTGTTTTGCCTTTGCTCATTTTTTGCCCTAATCTGGCATAGCCAGAACCAAAAAGGATGAACCACGGATTAACATTGATATACACAGATATTTGCGCCGAAGGCGCAAATAAAATATCTGTGTTTATCCGTGTCCATCTGTGGTTCCAAAGTCTTTGCCTTCTTGCGCAATATTTCAGTCATAATCTACTAACGAGCGCGATAAATCGCGCCCCTACTTTTTTTCCGCTTCCGGCTTCTTCGGCGGCAGCGGTGCGGAAGGATCATCGGGTTTCTTTATTTCCATCTTCTCCGTTCTGTCAGCGCCGAGGCGAAAACGGTCCAGTCCCAGAATTTCTGAAAGATTCATTTTCTTCCCCAGCCGTGTCCGCCCGCGGTCAACAGTATAGTAAAAATCCACAATCAGATTAAGCGTTCGGTTTACCGCTGCTTCCGCTTCATCGCCCACCGCCCCGTATCCTTCGCCCGTGTGATATGAATCGTAAATAATCCTGCCTGACCCGCGGTTCTTTTCCATCGCTTCCGCAAGCACTGTCGGCAGATACTTTATATTGTCGTATCCATCAAAGAGAAAATCCAGTTTCTCTGTCCGTTCGCTGAAATCGTCTTCAAAAAAGATGCGTGTGCCCGTTATTTCCGTAGAAGACAATTTGGAATCGGCGCCGGGTAGCGGCTCAAGATAATCCTCAAAGGTCCGATCCAGCCTGCCCATCTGGTAAGCAACCTGCGCCGCAGGCGCCTTCCGTCTGATCAGCACATCAAGTTGCTTCACCGCAGCGATGATCAGTTCCACTCCACGCCGCTCAAATTTCCCCGCCTGATATTCCCCTTCTTCCTCACCGGGGAAAATTTCATCTGTTTCTTTTAATCCCAGCAGATAATTTTTCTCTTCCCTTTTAGCAATATCGCGAAAATAAGACGGCAGCGTTTTGCTCAACTTTGCAGAGAGTGCAAGGTGAGTCTCTTCCTGCCATGCGCAACATGTATTTCCACAGAAAACAACATAGGCAAAAACCGCTGTCGCAAAAATACAAAGATGCACGACATCATTAAACCCTGACAAAGGGATAAAAAACAATAAACCAATCTTTGTGGCTTTCAATCTTCTGATTTTATCTACAATCCCTTCTCATGTTCTCTTATCTTTTTTTCAAGTTTCTTTATCCGCTCATTAAGGCTCATAATAAATCTCACGCCAGCCAGATTCACGCCAAACTCACGCGTGAGCCTGCGTATCTCTATCACATCATCAATATCTTTCCTTGAATAATGCCGCTGCCCGCACTTCCGCGCCGGCTTTATAAGCCCCTTGCGTTCGTACATCCGCAGCGTTTGAGGATGGATTTTAAGTTCTATGGAGGCAACATACATGGAAAAGCACGGCTCTGTGTATTCATCGGCGATCTGTTCTTCCAATTTATCCGCTCCTCGCCTGAATCACTCAAGATTGCTGATATACTTCACAAGCGGCACGCCCCAGCGGAATACGAAGAACCATATCAGAACGATCAGAACGATGCCCGCCGCCGCCAGCCCAACCGCCTTCCACTCATCCCTGCCGCCCTCTCGCGGAACAAACTCCTCGTGAAGCAGCCCGCAATCACGGCATACCTTGCGAACAACCATTTCCTTCGTTTCTTCAGAACCCTCGCCCTTCGTTTTCATATCGGTAAAATATTATATCTTTTACACCATTTTTTCAATCAAAATAGGTTTAATTCTGTTATAATATCTGAATTAATCGTCCTTCGGACGAAAATGATTCACGCAGAGAACGCAAAGAAATACGGAGAAAACAATGGGACACATTGCAACGAAGGGGATTTATCACAATCTTCGGCGGCGGCTTGACCGCAATATAGTCGGTATGCCGCCGTCAAAAGAACTTTACGAAATTCTGAAACTGCTTTACACCGAAGATGAAGCCGCCCTGGCGTCACAGATGCCGATGACACCGGTTGCTTTTGATGTAATTGCGCGCAAAACCGGTATGGAGCCAGACCGCCTCAGAAACCTCATTGAGAGCATGGCTGACAAGGGACTCGTTATGGACTTTCACCACGAGAGCACGGGTGAGACCTATTATGTCCTCTCCCCGCCTGTTGTCGGCTTCTTTGAGTTCTCACTGATGCGCACCCGCAGCGACATCCCGCAGAAACAACTCGCTGAACTTATGCACAAATACCTCTACGATGACGATGCCTTCGCCCGCGATGTCTTCCAGCAGACCACCCAACTCGGCAGAACACTCGTCCACGAAACCGCACTGCCTGAAAACATATCCGAAATCCTATCTTACGAAAAAGCATCTGAAATGATAAAAGAATCTGAATGCCACTCCGTGTCATTATGCTACTGCCGCCACAAGCAGCACCATTTAGACAAGGACTGTGAGTTTCCGATGGAGGTGTGCACAGCGATCAACACCGCTGCTGAGTTTGTAATACGCAGAAACTTCGGGCGAAAGTCTTCGCGGTCGGAGGCGCTTGACATTCTTGCACAGAGCCGCGAAAGAGGACTCGTGCAGATCGGCGACAATGTGAAAAGCAGACCGGGCTTTATCTGCCACTGCTGCCGCTGCTGCTGCGGTTTTCTCAACGGCATTACTCATCTGAAAGTAACTCCCACAGTGATGACGAGCAATTACATCGCTGAAGTTGACAAGATGGAGTGCCGCGGCTGCAAGAAATGCGCCGACCGCTGCCCCATCTCCGCCATTCAGATCAAGGTAATGAAGCGCACCGACAACAAAAAGAAATACCGCTGGGCGGAGGTGGATTCTTCATTGTGCCTCGGTTGCGGTGTGTGCATACCCGCCTGCAAGAATGACGCACTGGCTCTGAAAAAGCGAAAACAGAAGGTGCTCACACCTGAAAACACCTTTGACCGCGTGCTCACGATGGCGCTTGAACGCGGCAAACTTCAGGAATTTCTCTTTGACGGCGATAAGCCGCCCGATTCCGACATCCTCTACCTGCTCACCAAATCCGCTCTCAATTTCCCGCTCACAAAACGGCTGCTTTTACAGGAGCAGATCAAATCGCGCTTTATACAATTCATTCTTGAGAAAGCAAAGCCGAAGGAGATTGTTTAATACAATTTTGACGCAGATTTATAAAGATTTACAGTGAAACCTGAACAAATACAAAAAAATGTGGAATGGTTAAGGAAAACATGGAAGAAGTTCAACCGCAGTTTTGTGGATGAAACAGCCGAATTCCTTGCTTCACTGCCGTTTGAAACAGACGAAGAAAAAACTAAAGATAACACGGCGAAGATACTTGAATGGCTTGAGTGTGTTCCCAATATATTGTTGCTCATCGGCAACCTGATGCTGGATGACCGCGTGCCTCTTGACGGCAAGGTGCGCATCGGCGCAATGATATTTTACATCGTCTCGCCCCTTGATCTGCTGCCGGGATGGATCGTAGGACCAGTGGGCGCGATGGATGACGCGGTGGTTTTTCTCTACCTTTTATTTGTTTTAGCAAGATGGCTGGCAGGCATTGATGAGGAAATAATTTATGAGAACTGGTCAGGCGAACAAAAGCAGATAGAAAAGATCATGTCTTTCGTATCAAAGGCGGGTGAACTTGGCATCATCGGCGATGTGGTGGAGAGAGGCATGCAGCGTATTCATTTATGATTTGAGTAAGCGGGAAAATGCGCTTCAAACTGGTGCACTACTTCAATGTGAACACCGAGACCTTTCAGCGTCTCACCAGCGATAAGAACTTGCAGGAATATATTGATGCGCTCCCGAACCTTGCCGGGCGCGAAGACCTTGAGCGTTGGGAAGACGAGCGGTATGCACACGCCAGGATACGCGTCCTTGCCGTCGGCTTGATCCCGAAGGAAGTGCGCCACATCCTCAAGCCGAAAATGCTCACCTGGATTGAAGAATCGGTGTATGATAAACTGAACCACACCTTTGAGTGGAAGATAATCCCTTATTACTTTCGTCAATATGTTGAATGTCGCGGGACATACAAATATATAGATGAAGGCAACTCACGGATGCGGCGCGAGATAGAGGGCATGCTCAACATATCCGCACCCGTGTTCGGGCGATTAATAGAGCAATACATAATCCAGCATTTGAAGAAGAATTTTGATGCGGAATACAGGGTAACCTCAAATTACATCAACAAGAAATTGCAGCAAGAGTCTGTGATGACCTGATCGGTCATCACCGTCCGCCTCTTTTCTTTCACCGCTTTCTTGATTTTGTATTATTCTCTTCATTTTATTTTAACAATAAAACAGGGCAGATAAAAAATTTTAAAAACCGCTTGAAACAACATGATTAATACATTAAAATAATTATGAGCATACGCTCAAAATAAAATGGGGTTGATAATTTTGCCGAGACCGAAGAAATGCAGATGTATATGGAACGAACCGAGGATTGTCTATTTCAAACCGAGAGCAGTCCCGTTGTCTGAACTGGAAGAAATAATTTTGCATTATGAAGAATACGAGGCTGTAAGGCTCGCAGACCTTGAAGGTTTTGAGCAGGTAAAGGCGTCAAAGAGAATGAAAATATCACGCCAGACCTTCGGCAGGGTTCTTCAATCAGCACGAAAAAAGATCGCCGACGCCGTTGTAAACGGCAAGGCATTAAAGGTGAAAGGGGGTGATTATATGGTAATGCAAAGAAAGTTCAGATGTTCAGATTGCGATCATTCCTGGGAGGTCCCTTACGGAACCGGCAGACCATCTGCCTGCCCGAAATGTGAAAGCAGCAATATCCACAGGGCGGCAGAAGACCGTGGTTTCGCACGACAGGGCGGCGGTTTCGGCAGGGGCAGATGCCGCAGAAGTGGAGGAAATATAAGAGAAAGAGAGGCGAGCCTATGACAAAAATCGCTATCGTGGGATGCAAACGAATCCAGGATCACCTGTGCATCTCATGTGCGATGTGCCTGAAGGCGATAAGCAAAAGGGATGGAGAATTTTCCGCATACAAAGACGATCAGTTAGAACTCGTTGCTATAGGTGACTGCGGCGACTGCCCGGGACTGATCATGCCTAAACTGTCTTTGATGAACACTGTTCTTGAAAAACTTGGACAGGAAGCAGACATAATCCACCTCGGCACCTGCGTTGTCAAAGCGTCAAAAACCGCCAAATGCCCGATGGATATTGAAAACATCCAGAAAATGGTCTTGGAAAAATTCGGCAAGGGAGTCGTTCCTGGGACACACAATTATTCATAATCCAGACGAAATGGATAAGGCAGCAATCCCCTTTAAGCCGATCGGCGTTATTCATTCCCCATATACTGACGCTGGCGATGCACCAATGCAGGGTGTCTTTAAGCCAGAAGTGGGTGGGATGGTTGAAGTATTTCCCGAATATGAGGACGGGCTGATGGATATTGACGGCTTCAGCCATCTCATCCTGATTTATTATTTCCATAAAGCAGAACATTATTCCCTTATAACAACACCTTATCTTG
>JBFMBQ010000335.1:0-2442 GCA_040755115.1 bacterium | reverse complement strand
GAAGGGTGAGTTGCTTGAAAATTTAGGCAAGGGCGAGGCATGCCTCGCACCTACAGCGGTGCTGAACGCAGACAATCGCTGGACACAGCAACTTATTAAAAAGACGACCGCACGGGTGATGAGGTTCGGAATAGATAATGAAGCAGAGGTGATGGCAGGTGAAATACGCTATTGCATGGAAGGTGTTTCATTTGTTCTTGAGGCAATGGAGACTCGGCTACAGGTGGACCTTCCGCTCATGGGTAAAGTTAATATCTACAATGCCCTGGCTGCTGCTGCGGTAGGTTTTTTATCGGGGTGCGATGGAGATCAGATATGGGAGGGATTAAGGAGAGAAACCTATCAGGAGGGGCGGATGCGGAAAGTTTCAACCGCCAACGGGAAACTGATACTTAACGACACCTACAATTCAAACCCTGCATCGCTGCGGATGGCGATTGAACTTCTCGGCGGCTTGCCGTGGGAACGAAGGAGGGTGGCGATACTCGGCGATATGCTTGAACTCGGTGATTTCAGCCGTGCCGAGCATGAAGCAATCGGCAGTGAAAAGGTGAGGAAATGCTGCGATTTACTTATCACCTACGGCACGGATGCAAGATACATCGGCGAGGGGGCGAGGAGAGCGGGCATGTCATCCGAAGCGGTTTTTCATTTTGACAACTTTTTTGATTTTGCGCAACGCGCCGGGGGGCTTCTCAAATCAGGCGATCTTATTTTAGTTAAAGGTTCGCGGGGAATGAAGATGGAAGAAATAGTCAGCCATCTTCAGAAGATTTCTACGGAATAAATGGTTATGAAAGAAAATGTAGGTTTGATAGCAGGTTTAGTTGAAATATTCGTTGTGGCGCTTCTTGCCGGGGTAATTTTGATGCCAGTGAATATCTGGATTATGAGGCGTGGGGCGTTCGGGCAGCAGGTGCGTGATGACGGACCTGAAGCGCACCTGAAGAAATCCGGCACACCGACTATGGGCGGCGTCGGAATTTTTGCAGCGATGGTTTTGGCGTTGATCGTATATGGCAGTAATGCGTTTCCAAGAGGGTTTGTTGAATACCACAGTCCTAAAATCCCGATGATGATATTGTTTGCGGCATTTTGTTTTCTGTTAGGGCTTGCGGATGATATTTTGAAATTTCGCAGGAAGGGGACGCAGGGGATGAAGGCGCGGTATCGTCTTATTTTACAGATACTTGCCGGTCTTTGTTTTTGTGCGCTGATACAGCAGAGTTTATTTGGATATTCTTTCAGTTCAGTTCTCGGTTTGCGTGAACCGGGTCTGATCTGGACACCGTTTGGCACTGGCGGCTGGATGCTTGGCGGATGGTTTTTGCTTTTTGGTGTTATTGTTTTTGTCGGCACAATAAATTCCGTAAATTTTACAGACGGGCTTGACGGATTGCTTGCAGGTTGTTTTCTGATAACAGGCGCCGCACTGCTGATTTTTATATTTCTTTTCGGTGATCGCGGGCTGCTTCCCCTGCTTGTGGCTGCGATGGGTGCGGTTGCAGCGTTTTTGTGGTTCAATACGCATCCGGCAAAAATCTTCATGGGCGATTCAGGTTCGTTGTTGCTTGGCGGCATCCTGGCAACTGTGGCTTTGAGCACGCGCAGCGCATTTTTCCTGTTTGTTGTGGGCTTCATATTCGTAATGGAATCGCTCTCGGTAATACTTCAGGTGGCGAGTTTCAGACTCACGGGCAGGCGGATATTGAAGATGAGTCCGATACATCATCATTTTGAATTATGCGGCTGGGCGGAGCAGCAGATAGTTGTTCGTTTTTGGCTGTTGAATTTTTTATTCGCTGTTATGGGAATTCTTATCTTCTGCTTGCCGAGTAAATATTTTTAGGTGTCTGGGGACGGGAATGGGGAATGTTAATTGATGGAGAAAATAGAATGGTTAAAGGGGAGTCGGGTGTTGATAGTCGGACTTGGTTTGAGCGGCATCGCAACAGCACGAGTTCTGCGGGGTAAGGTGCGGGAAATGTTAATAACCGACACAAGGGGAGACGAGAAGATGCGGTTGGAAGCGGCGGAGGCAGGATCGCTGGGCGCTGAATTTATGGCAGCAGAGCAGGCAGCCAGTCAGGGCGGATTTGATCTCGTGATTATAAGTCCCGGCGTCTCTACAGATGAGCCGTTCGTCCGTGAATTGCGCGGTAAAGGTTCACAGGTTGTTGCGGAGATAGAGGTTGCCTGGTGGCTGCTCAACGGCAGAATGGTTGCAATTACAGGGACGAACGGAAAGACTACCACGACCTCGCTTGTTGGTTCAATCACGGGCGGGTATTTCACCGATGTGCGTGTTACAGGCAACATCGGTGCGCCTCTGATTGAATCGGCAGAGGGGAGCACGGAACACACGGTCTTTGTAACAGAAGTAAGCAGTTATCAATTGGAAGGAATTGTTGATTTCAAGCCTTATGTATCGGTGGTTTTGAA
>JBFMBQ010000334.1:0-8988 GCA_040755115.1 bacterium | reverse complement strand
ATGAAGCGCTGTAGGGCGCGATTTCCACATCGCGCCGAACGGCGGGATACGGATATCCCGCCCTACAACTATGCAAAAATATGTTTTAATAGAGACAACTTCACTTCGCTAAAATGTTACTATTTTTGATTGCGAAATAGTATTAGTGCCTTTGTATTAAAACCGCTTCAGTTTCAGGAGAAAACGCTTAAAACCGTTCACCGTTAATAATGTTTTGGCAATCAGCGATGGGCGTTGTCTCGTCAGGTAGAATCGTATAACGGCAGCCTTTTTCATCTTCAAAAGTTTTTTTTCATTTACAGCTATCTTTGAATCAAACGCCGGGCGGTCATAATAATTTATTTCGTTTATCTTTATTCTGATATGCTCCGAGAAAGAATCAAACATGGAAGTCCCCGGCAGCGGCGATGTTATATTGAAACTCGCTTCATCAATCGGCGAATTAACGGCAAATGAAATGGTTGATTTGATTTCTTTTTCCGTTTCTGTCGGCGCTCCTAACATGAAATAGGCGTGCACCTTGAGTCCGAGTTTCTTCGCGGTTCCTATTTTTTCGCGTGCATCATCCAGATGGAAATTTTTCCTGTAAATTTCACTCAGGACTCTCTGGCTTCCCGACTCAATCCCCAGAAAAATCATGCGCAGCCCGCTGTTTTTAAGTGCTCTGAGAAGCGGTTCGTCAATCTGCCTGACATGTGAATTGCAGCCCCAGTAGATTTCGGGATGTGCCCTGACGATTGCTTCGCCGACCGATATACACCAGTTTTTATCGGCGGTGAAAGTGTCGTCCTCAAACATGAAACAGTTAAGTTTGAACTGCGAGCGCAGGAAACCGACCAGAGCGGAAATATATTCGGGCGAATGTTTGCGCACTGTATCGCCGAAGAGGCGTTTGAGCGTGGGCTGACAGAAGGTGCAGGAGAAAGGGCAGCCGCGAGTGGCAACGAGGTTCATTCCGCGGCTGCGAGGCGAAACGCAGTCAAGTGAATACCAGCAACTGATGTATCGTGCCGCATCAAAGAGGGAGAAATCCGGGAACGGCAGCGAATCAAGGTCGCCGACAGGTTTTGACTGCGGGTTGATTCTAAATTCACCGTTGGAAAACGCAGCGGCGCCGTTCAGGCGGTCTGGTATTGTGTATGCAATAAGTTCCGGCAGAATTTCCTCGCCTTCACCGATGACACAGATGTCGGCGCCGGTTTCTCTCAAAGTTTGTTCAGGCATCATAGTCGGATGCGGACCGCCGGCGATGACTTTTAACCCTAATTGTTCTTGCTTTGCCGTTCGGCAGAAATCAGCCGCCGCCTTCAGCATCGTTGTCATCAGGGAAAGCCCCATGAAATCAAATCTATTTTTCTTTAGCAGAGTCAAAAACTGGTCGTGAGGATTTTTTAAGAAAGTAGAATCAAATACTGTAACCTGATGCCCATGTTTTTTCAGGATCGCTCCGAGAATAGATAACCCGATGGGAATATCGCCGGATGGATAGCGTGTCCGAGGGAAAACGAGCAAAACTTTCATAAATTATCCACGAAGGGCGCGAAGTATTTATTCCTTTCGGTCAAGATAAGGCTTGATCATTTCAGCGAACTTCGGATCGGTCAGGATTTTCAGGTGCAGGGGGCGGTTGTGCGGACGATACAGGAAGTTCATCGGTGTTGAGGTCAGTGGATGAAGAACGGCGGGTGTTCGCGACCGGCTTGGATGGCAGCAGAATACCAATGTGCCGTGTCGCCTGGTGTTAAGAATTTGTGAGACAGTTTGCAGGTAATCTTTGTTTTCCAGTTCTGCGAAATCAACATATCGCTCGTTTGTTTTTATCGGGCTGCCGTAAAACACTTTTGCCGATGCTGCGGCGAAAGACTTCAGTACCATTGAAGATGTTTTTCGTTTCCTCACATAGATTCCGAAAAGAGGCAGGATCACCTGCGGTATTTTATATTTGATGCAGAGGTCTTTGATCACCCTGGCAATTGCTGGCAGGGCGTGGATGTAGTGATGACCGTTGACAAAATGTGCGTGAAGTCCTGCATCCTTGAAGAGCCTGCACTGATTTTCCAGTTCCGTAAACATATCTGCGCGCCGTATTCTGTTGGTGTAAAGGCGCAGAAAAAACTCCGCAGGCGGAAAGAATGTCCCGTTTCCTCTTGTGAGTGAAGGGACATGCTCCAAGGGAGAAATGGGCGTCCCCGAAGTGAGATTAAGGTGGATGCCTGCTGATAGTTCGTGATGTGTTTTAAGGTAATAAATCGCCTCGTTTGTTTGCGCGGCGTTCATTATAATAGATGCCCCTGTAAGTACGCCCATTTCAAAGGCTTCACGGACGGCGTCGTTAATTTCGGCACTGGTGCCGAGATCATCGGCAATGATCACGATCTTTTCCATTTTTTCAATGTCTTTACATTAAAAATTATCAGTTTTTTTCGCAACAAGCAGGAAATCAGCATAAGGATGAAAGCGCGGCGGCGGTATCAGTTTCGTTTGAAAGCCGAGCGAGCGCAGAAATTCCGCTGTTTCTTTCATGTTTCTAAAATATAACGAGCGGTGTTGAGACGGCGTAAGACCTGAACTGACCATGATTAACTCATGCACATAAGTAAAAAAATATCGCGCCGAATAATTTTTGTTCACATCGCGGATGAGTATCAACCCCTCAGGTGCGACTTTCTCTGCGTATTCATTTAATAAATTATCCTGTTCCGGCGGGAGCATGTAGTGGAGTGTATCAAAAAAAATTGCCGCATTCCATTTAATATCAGGCAGTTTTTTTCTATCATCGTAGAAGTAAATATCCGTCAACTTTTCAGACGCCTTTTGCGCCGCCTTGATTCTTTCCGTTGAAAAATCATAGCCATAGATGGTTCGCCGTGCGCTGCGTAATTTGAGAAAAACGCTCAACTGCCCGATACCGCAGCCGAAATCAAGTATGTTCCCCTCCGCAGGGATATATTTTTCAATCAAGGCGTAATGTCCTGAAAGATACCGGATCTGGACATATAGTTTGACCCCGACACCCAAAGCACGGTATCTGTTAAAAAGTTCTCTTTGCGCACTTTGCATTTCTTTGCGTTCTTTGCGTGAAATTTTTGTAATTTTATGGGTGATCTTAAAATCTTTCAATCTCCCAATTTCACCATCTTTTCCGCAATTCTAAGATACCGCATTTGCAGGCGCAGAAGATTCTGCCGGAAGCGGTATCGTAATAAACGCCGCGGATGAAAGGCGCAGGTTTCCACCTGCCGACTCTTTTGCCGGTTGAAAGTTCAAAGATGTCCAGCGTGCCTTCCACATAACTGCCCGCTATAAGCAGATTGCCTGTGCGATCAAGTTGGAAATCGCGCACGCCGAAGCCTGTGCGGAAGGCGCGTGTGATGCGGAAATTCCTGCCGTCATATACCACGATGCGGCGTCTGAGAGGTTCGGCTGCAAAGACTTCTCCCGTTACAGGGTCACTCCCAAGTTCATAAGTTACAAAACTGGAGACATAAGTTTTTTTCAGACGCAGATTTTCTGTGTCCAGTTCATTTATGAAAGGAAATATCCACGAACTTGTGAAAATGCTGTCCCTCACAGGATTGTAAGTTATACCATAAGCGATTCCGCGCGCCTTTCCCCACGCAATCGGCTCTATGGTGTCCGCATCAAATGCGATGAGCGTCCCCTTTGTCTCTTCAAGGAGATAATAGTGTCTGAAATCGGGGTCGGCGGTGATGTTGACCGAACCTTTAATAAACTTATCGGTGCGGAAACTTTTTATGACCTTAAAAGAGCGTGCGTCAAAGACGAACAGGTTCGCCGACGGCTCGCCCCAGTTTGCAACGGCAACTCTGTTGCGGACAGGATCATAAACCAGCCGCTGGGGATGCGAATTTCCGGGCAAATCATAGACTTGAGTTTCTTCTCTTCCAGTCGTATCAATCCTCTCCATCACATGCACATCTTTCGTGCCGAAGATTGAAAACAAATATCTGCCCTCAGCGACCAGAACCATATCATAAGAGCCTTCTGTTTTAGAATGAACGATGAAATCCTTTTTTATTTTTTTATAATCACAAGGCTTGAAATTATGAAAAAGAATGTTGCAGGAGGAAGTGAAAAATATGAAGCCTGCAATGATAAAGGCGTATTTGAATAAAAATGTCCTGAAACGCCGTGCAAGCAAAATTGCAGCAAACGCAAGGGCGGAACCGACCACAGAGGCAGCGTAAAAATCAATAACTTCCCATCTGTTTACAGGGAGTTTTATCAGAAATGGATAGAATACAAGAAGAACATCAATCCAGGAGAGCGCAGCGAAGTAAGGACCTGCGAGTATCCTGTGTGGTTTCAGTGAATAAAGAATTTCAAAAACAAGAACGGATGGCGTCAGGATGACAAGCCAGGGCATTTTTTTGGCGTGAATTGCCAGAATCAAAGCAACGATGCAAAAAACTAAAACACAAAAAGCGAGCAGCGTAAACTTGAAAGTCCTGCGCGGCATAGTGTTTAGCAACAGTCTGAAATACACCCAGGAGAAAAAGACCAGAAGGAAAGTCAGAAAAATCAAAGGGACAACCGTCCGTGAAAATATCTTATACTGTATGACAATCATGAAAATGATGTGCACAAGAACGAAGGTTCTGGAAGAGACAAACCGGCGGACCACCGATGGATTGTTTTTTATATACATGTAAAAAAGAATCCATAGAATCATTACGGCGGCAAGTGTCAAAAAAGTGATGTGATTAATATAAAGTGAGGTTTTCGCAAGAAGGAACTGCACGGGCAGTGAAACGATAAAAATGAGCCGGAAGGACAGAACAAAAAATTTCATAAAAGACGAACCACTAATTACACGAATTTACACTAATTGAATTAATCAAAATGATTTTGTCATTCGCCTTGCACTGTAATCAGTTTTGTTTTAAAAGTAAAGACTTGATTGCCGCCTTTATGATTCCATATCCACCGCGAATCATTCTAACAAATACGGCTGGATTGCGCGCGGAATTTTTCAGGTATCGCAGGATGGGGCGCGGTCGCAGATAGAACGCCACAAAAGCCCTCCTGTGCCAGCGCTCAAGTTCAACTGCGGTCATTCCATCCGGCACATATACTGGCAGCCAGCCGCTCATCTGCCCCCACATCTCATCAATGTCTTTATAATAGCCGCTTCTTTTTATCTCATGATAAAGTTGGCTGGCGGGCCATGGCGTGAAGTAACTTATGTGAAAATCATCAAGCGGCAGCGATTTCATAAAGGCAATGGTCTTTTTTATCGTTTCAACACTTTCGCCGGGGACGCCTATCATAAAATAGCCCCTGTTATTTATCCCAGCCTTTTGTGTCCATTTCAGCGTCTGCCGTATCGTCTCCAGCGTGATTCCCTTGTTCAGACTGTCAAGTATCTCCTGTGAACCGCTTTCAATCCCGTAGGCGATCTGCCAGCAGCCTGCCTTTTTCATAAGTTTCAAACCTTCGGGGCTGACCATATCAACCCGCGCCGTACACGACCAGGAAACCGGGCTGCCTCTGGAGATCATTGCCTCGCATAGCGTGTGCAATCGCTTGCGCAGCGTAACGAAATTATCGTCATAAAATATAATGTCGCGTATCACGAAATCTCTCCGCAGCGCTTCTATTTCCTCAATCAGATACTCAGTGCTGTGTCCGCGCAGGACATTTGTTGACACCGTCCTGTCGCAGAAGGTGCACCTGCCCGGGCAGCCGCGCGAGGTGATAACAGAAGTTGAAGGTGAGCGCAGGTAACAGTTGCTGGCGGGGCTGTAGTATCTGGGCAGGTTCGGCAGCAGGTCTCTTGCTGCCGGAGGCAGCGAGTCCATATCATGAACGAGAGGTCTTGGCGCGGTAAACCGGACTTTGCCGTTGTGCCAGAGGGCGAGTCCGGGAATATTTTCAATCGGTTTGCCATTCAGGAGAGTGTCAAGGAGTTCCACCGCTGTTGCATCGCCCTCGCCAATTACCCCTGCATCAATGCAATCGTGAAAGCGCATAAGAGTGGCTTCAGTGGCAGCGCTTATATGCGCGCCGCCGACCACGACCGGCATATTTGGATGAATTTTTTTCAGCCCCCTTGCTATTTCAACAAAGTTGCCGATCGCGACGGTTGCTGCTGTAAAACCCACGACACGTGGATTGAGATCAGTGATTTTTTTTATCGTTTGTTCGGGCGTCATTTTAAGGATCGCAGCATCAAGTATCGCCGTAGAGAAGCCCGCCGCCCGCACAGCGGCGGCAAGGTTGGCAAGCCCGAGCGGCGGCAGGTTGCTGCCGCCGATAGCGAGGTCGCCGTAGCGCTCGGTCATTGAAAGGGGCGGATTCACAAATAGAAAATCAGGCAATTTCACAATTCCTCAATAATATTATCATTGATTTTTCATAAAATGCGTATGAAAAATCAGAAGTAGCCAGTAGCCAGCAGCCGGCAACCAGCAGGAAAGTAGACGGGAGATGGTAGACGGGAAACGGCTAAACCATCTCACTTCTACCGTCTTCCATCTTCCCCAATCCTTGACTGGTTACTATCTGGCTACTTTTTGCACCATATTTAATATTTTTTTAATCTTGACTTGTAAAAAATTAAGCATTATGTTAAAATTTTCACAAAACAAATTAAGTAAGTGAAAGGAGTCCACTGTGCAGTGTCCATTTTTGTCAGAAACAATAAACATAACTTGTCAGACCGGGGCAGTCGGCTCGTCAAACCCAACCGAGACCGATTATGAAAAATTCTGCTCCAGCGCAAAATATTACCTCTGTGATACATACCAGATTACTATCGGTATGAAACCCAAGATCCCCAGTATTAAGAAACATTAAACTGCGGCTTGCGGAAGATCGTCTCTGAATTACAATCTTTCATTCAGCATATTAAAACCACAACAATAATTCAGACGCAGATTACACGGATTACGCGGAGAAATAATCACTGTAAAGAATCCGCGTTGTTCTTGTAACCTAAAGTTTTAAATTTTACCTCTTGTTGTTACAATAATCATGGAATGAACAACAACCAAGGGAAAACAAACGGGTTTATCCCGAAATGGATTGCGTGGGAAATAACCCGCCGATGCAACCTGAAGTGCATCCACTGCCGCTCCGCTTCACACCTTGATTCCCCTGAAGGGGCTTTTTCAACCGAAGAGGCTTTTTCTCTTATTGACGACATCGCATCTTATTGCACCCCTGTCCTCGTGCTCACTGGCGGCGAGCCGCTCCTGCGCGGGGATGTCTTTGAGATCGCAGCGCATGGAACGAGCCGCGGGCTCCGCATGTGTTTAGCCACCAACGGCACACTCATAACAGATGAAATCTGCGGCAAAATAAAAAACAGCGGCATTAAGATGGTCTCGCTCAGCCTGGATGGTTCAACCGGCGAGGTTCACGACGATTTTCGCCAGCAGGCAGGCGCATTTGACGGCGCCATCCGCGCCGCTAACCTGCTGCGCAAACATGGGATTGAATTCCTTATCAATTCATCTTTCACACGCCGCAATCAGGACGAGATACCAAAGGTGTACCGCCTCGCAAAAAAACTCGGGGCAGCGGCGTGGTATCTTTTTATGATAGTCCCCACGGGTAGGGGCGAGAACATACTAACGGAACTTATACCGAAAGAGGATTACGAGGAGATTCTCCAGTGGCACTTAGAGACAGAGAAAGCGGAGGATGAAATGCTGATGCGCCCGACATGTGCGCCGCACTATTACCGCATCGTTATGCAGAATCAGAAGAAAAGCGGTGAGAAAATCAAGCGGCGTAGCCTGAAGTTTTCCACAGGCGGCGCAAAAGGGTGCGTCTGCGCACAGGTTATCTGTTTTATCGCCAATGACGGCGAGGTCTATCCGTGCAGTTATTTCTTCCGCTCCGCCGGGAATGTGAAGGTGCAATCGTTCCGCGAGATATGGGAAGATTCTCCGCTTTTCAGGGAACTTCGCGATTTCAGCGGCTACAAGGGCAGATGCGGTCAGTGCGAATATCTCCCCGTGTGCGGCGGCTGCCGCGCACGCGCCGATGCCGTTCTCGGCGATTACCTTGAAGAGGAACCGTTCTGTAGTTATGTCCCGAAGCGGATGCGGGAACGAACTACTTGACCGAATGACAAATATTGAACAAGGAATGATGAATGTTGAAGGAAGAAGGACTTCATAATTCTAAATTCAATATTCGTTATTCATTATTCGCTTTAAAAATATTCACAACATGAGTTATGTGACTGTTGGCACGACAGTAGCCTGATGAAATACCTCATCTTCATTTTTTTTTTCTCATTTGCGCTTTTGTGGCTGTTGATGGTTTTTTTTGTTTTTCGTGTCCTGTTAAATATTTTTGGAACCATATTTTCTGATTTGAATAACTTTTTGGGGAAGATTCTTTCAGGTGCATCGGGCGGGCGGCTTCAAGACAAAGCCACTGCCGACGAGGAACAAGCCGCAGAAGAGGAAATCTCCGAACTCGCTCAAGGTGAGCAGCCACTGATACACCGCCTGTTTGGGGCGGATGTATCCTTTTCTTCTTTAAAAAGTTGCATCATCGGCATATTTAAACAAAGCATAACTGCGATCTCAAAGGCGCCGGAGTGTTTCAAGTGCCCGCCTCCGGCGTTGATATTAACGAAATACATTTCTCTTGTTACCTGTGTGATTACCGTTGTGATGACATTAAGAGTCCCCGACATTTACGGATACGGGATGGTGATCAGCGCACTTGAATATTGTGCCGAAGTCGGGATCGTTCTCGTCCTTGTTTACTATGCCCTCCGCGTATGGTCAGGCGTTAATCTTGAAAATCTCTTCGCAACAGTGCCGAAGAAGAGAAGGTCTTTTCTGAATGTTTCTGATATTTTTTCCGAAGTGAGATCGGACTTTTACACCCTGATTTTTCTCGGCGTCGCCGCTGCCATACTCGTCTTTCATAAATTCAGAGCGGAATATCTTCTGGCGGCAGGTTTTTTCTATTCTTTCGTTTATTTCATCATCTTTTCATTCC
>JBFMBQ010000333.1:0-7923 GCA_040755115.1 bacterium | reverse complement strand
AAAGGACTAATTGCATGTGACCTTGTAGGATTCCATCTTCAGCGCTATTGCAACAACTTTATTGAATGTGTTCAAAGGACCTTTGGTGAAAAATCCGCAGATGGTCCGAATTTCCCGCGAGTTGAACCTTTTCCTATCAGTATTGATGTTGAGGAAATGGACAGGATGTCGCGCAGTGCTGGAGTAATGCAACGGATACGACAGATGGAAAAGGATTACAACCTTCATGGCAAGACAATCGGCTGCGGCGTTGAGCGTCTTGATTACACCAAAGGGATTCCTGAACGATTGGAGTCGCTTGAAATACTGTTTGAGATGTATCCGAAGTATTGTGGCAATTTCACCTTCTTGCAGGTATGCTCACCGAGCCGCGGTGAAATCGCCGAATACAAAGCCGTAAAAGAGCGTGTCGTTGAATTAACCGAGCGGATAAACAAAAAGTTCGGTACGCGGGGATGGAAGCCGCTGATTGTCTTTCACCAGAAAGTGCTGTTTGAGACAATACTTGCGATGTATAGAATGGCGGATCTTGCGATTGTATCGCCGCTTGTTGATGGAATGAATCTAGTTGCAAAAGAATTCATAGCCGCACAGGTGGACGAAAGAGGTGTTTTAGTACTGAGCCAATTTGCTGGTGCAGCAAGGGCACTGAAGAATGTGATTATATGCAACCCATACGAGCGCGACACCTTTGCAAACTGTATTAAAGAGGCACTGGATATGGAAAAAGACAAAAAAATGGAGATGATCTGCCTTGCGCGAAAAGAACTGCGCAGCCATACCGTCTTTGACTGGGTTCAGCAATTCCTGAAGGCGGCAACGGAAACCGCTTCAAAAAAATCCTGACATCACAAGTATCAGAAAACCTCGTGGCGCAAACACTTACCCAGAAAAAGGTTAATAGAATCGTTAAAGAGGCGCTGGCGCAAGGCAGAACGCTTTCAATCATTTTTGATTACGATGGGACACTTACCCCAATCGTGGCACAACCCGAAGATGCTATACTTGACAACGAAATGCTGAAAATATTAAAAGATATGGAAATGTCCGAACAGGTGAAGATGGCAGTGCTGTCAGGGCGCACAAGCGATACTCTTCAACACTTCCTGGGCGAACTCAGTCACACGAAACTTGTCGGCGACCATGGCGCAGAAATTGAAAGGCGCAACACCTTCAAAGCCTTTGTAAGTCAATATCTTGTGGGTCTCAGATGGCTCGCTGAAAAATACCCTGGCTGCTATCTTGAAGACAAGGAAGTGGCGCTTGGAGTGCATTACCGCAATATTGCGCAAGAGGCTGCCGCAGAATTCATCGCCGTTTTCTTCAACTGGTGGCTGCTCAACGGAGAGATGAAATTGTTTCAGGTCGCCGCCGGGAAAAAAGTATTTGAAATACGCCCTTCTGTGAAAAGTAACAAAGGGACTGCCGTGATTGAACTTTTAAACTCGTGGTATGATGCTGACTGGATGAAAAAGACGCTGCCAATATATTTCGGCGACGATATTACAGACGAGGATGCATTCAAGGCGCTCAAGAAATATCTCAGTAGCGACGCCGTAACGATTCTTGTCGCAGATAATCCGCGTTTAACGGCTGCAAATTATCGCGCACCAGATGTGAACACTATAAAACAAATCCTTCGCTGGATTCTATCTTTACTGATTTTCCACCATCAGAAAAACGAAAATCCTACCCATCCTGTTAATCCTTGTTAATTAAATGACATCGTATTTAAAAGATAAAATTCGTCTTAACAATTTCAGACAGATGCTTACAATATATATTTGTCAAATGTTAAAGGTATGAACGACGAATAATGAACAACGAGTTAAAAAACAACTCTGGTTTTACTCCCTTTGAGTTCTACACTGAGGTGCAACTTGATGAAGTAACGGGGCACAGCGTCATCAATCTTAAAGAACTACTTGAGAAACTGAAAATGGTCAGCGGCTCTGTGATTTATTGTCATACCTTCCGCACGATGCTTCTACATCACTTCATAACCGAGGGGTTCAAGAATGATTTCGCACACTGGGTAATAGATGCGCTGAACGAGGAAGAACTCGGCGAGCGGCTTGTCAGCATTGATCTTATTGAATATACCGCGATTCGGGCATACCGCGAAAAGATGACTCAGATCATAGAAGAATACCTCGCCAGAAACCCCGCCGCAGCCACACGCAATGCGAGAGAAGAAAGGCGCTTCTTTTTTTGCAGCACCTACAGTTTTGTGGTGACCACAGGGAAAATTGCACACACACTTGAGGAATTCGCCAATCAACTGCATCGCTGTTCAAACAACAGCATATTTTTCCACTTTATTGAAGCGCGGCTCAGGGTGGGTCAGCCGATCAACGATTTTTCCATCTGGCTCTCACAATCACTTGGTAAGCAAGGACTTGCGGAAAAAATCAACAAACTTGATCCCTACATCTACACACTTGAACAACTGAAAGAAAAAATCAGCGAACTTGTGGAACAGGAACTATGAAAAAAGGGAAGAAACGATAATGTCGTTTAACATAAATGATTACAAACAGATTGCGGGCAGCAACGAGATTGAGGAGATAAAATTAGTTGCCGGGCGGCTTGAAGGTGTGCGCATGCATAATGTGAATTCCACGCCATCCGGCGGCGGCGTGGCAGAAATTCTCGCACGCCTTATTCCGCTGCTGCGCGGAATTGGCATTGATGCTACCTGGGATGTAATCAGAGGCAGCGAAGATTTCTACCAGGTTACCAAAGCCTTCCATAACGCACTGCATGGCGAAAAAATTAATCTCACTGATTCAATGTTTGAAATTTTTGAACACTACACCAATCTTAACCTTGATTTGTTTGATAAAGAAGCAGACTGTTATCTTATCCACGACCCGCAGCCTGTAGGACTGATCAGAAAGAGAAGCGTTTCTCCAGCATCAAAGTGGATCTGGCGCTGTCATATTGATGTCTCACGCCCTGACGAAAGCATATGGGGATTCATCTCAGAAGATATTGAGAAGTACGATGCCACCGTCTTCACAATGCCTGAATTCTCGCGACCGATCCCTGTTCCGCAGTTCCTGGTAACCCCTTCTATTGACCCGCTTGCTGATAAAAACAAAGAACTTAATGGAAAAACCGTTATGCAGGTGGCAGAAAAATATGACCTGAATCCCGAGCGACCGATAATAACGCAGGTATCACGCTTTGATCGTCTGAAAGACCCTATCGGTGTAATTAAGAGTTACAAACTCGTGAAAAAGCGGATGGATTGCCAACTTGTTCTCGCCGGCGGCGGCGCACAGGATGACCCGGAAAGTTGCGGCGTGCTTGACGAAATTCGCGAAGCAGCAGGGGATGACCCTGATATCAAGATACTTGAACTGCCGCCATTCAGCGACATTGAAATCAACGCCTTGCAGCGCGCTTCCGCCATCATATTGCAAAAATCCGTAAGAGAAGGCTTCGGCTTAACTGTAACCGAGGCGCTATGGAAAGGTGTTCCTGTTATCGGCAGCGCCGTCGGCGGCATCAAGGCACAGGTCATAAACGGCGTAACCGGATACCTTATCTACTCCATTGAAGGATGTGCTCACAGAATTGAGGAACTTTTAAGAGACCCAGAAAAAGGTAAAACTATGGGCAGAAACGGAAAAGAACTTGTCCGCAGCAGGTTTCTCATAACGCGGCACCTTAAAAACTATCTTCTGCTTATGTTAGCACTTCTCAAAACTTTGAACCGTGACCTGTTTGAAAGACAAATCTTCATGCTGAGCGCATAACATCATTTCCCAGGGTTACAAGAATTTTCTGCTTTCTTATGCGTGCCCACTTAATCAAATCCCGAGACGAACCAACACCCGCACCAGTTCCTCGTGGCAATATACTTGGGGAAAATTTCCTCTGAAGAGGTGTTTCTCTTGAGGCGTTAATTTCCTCTCCCGCCCCTTCCGGCGGGATGGGTTGCGGTAGCGGTAATAACGGTAGAGTGAATTGAATAACTTGAGAAGTGAATTGAAGGAATCATAAGCAGTCAATAGATTTACACCACACTTCAACATAACACCGAAATCAAGTTTCGGCACTTCCTCGCCGCTCATCAAGTGCTCGCGAAACAGTTTAAGGTCTGTCATTGCGGCGATCGTGCGATCAATAATCGCTCGTGCTTTCTCATTCTGCCCTGCCATAATGTAATACCGCGCAAGCCAGTAGGTTACGAGTGGGAACGGCGTTGGTTCAAAGATGTTTCGCGCCACAAGGTTATCATAGACCAGTTCCTTTTCAATACGGCGCACGGTTGTGCGCACCTTGGGATGGTCTGGTTCAAGCATGCCCGTAAGCGGTATCGCCAGCACACTTGTATCAGTAATGGGCATATCGTATCCGAGCGTGAAAGCGCGCATTTTGTGGTTCCATCCGAAACGCATTAAGTCGGAATGGATGGTATCAGCAGCCTTTTGCCATAGAATGCTGAATGAACTGTGTCCAAGAACCTCGGCAATGCGGGCAGCACGGTCAAGTGCCGTCCAGCACATCACTTTTGAGTGAGTAAAGTGCCATTTTACGCGGCGCAACTCCCAGATGCCGTTGTCTTCTTTCATCCAGTTGTCAATGACATACTGCGCGGCGGTCTGCACCCTGTCCCAATGTTTTTTCAGATATTCAAGGTCGTGCGTATGCTCGTAAATGTCCCACAGCACTTCAATGACCTCGCCCTCTGCATCGTGCTGCAACTGGGCATAAGCGAGGTTGCCGATGCGCACCGGGCAATCTCCGAGGAATCCTGAAAGGTGTTCAAGGTCTTCCTCGCGGCAGTCTGGGTTGCCATCTATGCAATAAACAGGCTGCCAGGGCTTCTCGCACGGCTTGCAATTCATGACGGAGAAAACAAAATCAATAAAGGTTTTCGCTTCCTCGGTGAAGCCTGCTTCAAGGTAAGCGGCAGCGGCGAAGACACCGTCGCGTATCCATGCGAGACGATAGTCCCAGTTTGACCCCGTGCCTGGGTGCTGTGGCAGGGAAGTGGTGGCAGCGGCAAGAATCGCGCCTGTGGGAGTGTAAGTCAAGAGTTTCATAGTTATGAGAGAGCGGCGGAATTCATCAGCGTATTCACCATCATAAGTAGATTTACTTAACCAAGATTTCCAGAATGAGACTTCTTTATCAAGAACGGCGTTATGATCTGTATCCGGCTCTGAATCACCGTCGTAAGAAAGAATGATTTCCGCAGGTGAGTTTATCTTTATATGCAGTTTGAGCGCACTATCAGCATCATCGTATTCAGCGCCTGATTCTAACCTTACGGCGGCAGAAGGTAATAACATATTGATGAGTTGATCATCTGTTTTAGCCGTGAAATTCTCATAAGAGACGCCGCCGAATGTCCTGCTGCGATGGGTCCAGAAGTGCTCTGCACGGCGGTAATCAAAAGTCGGCAATACATAAATTTCAAGTTCAACCTCTGGGCGGTTAGGAGTTATCAGCCGCCTCAATTCACGCTTACCCCACGGCATCCAGTCGGTTATGGTGAAAATATCGTCGCCGTTTGCGCCCTGGCATTCTGTTTCAAGAATTGCCGCGTCTGGCTGGTATTTCTGCTGCCAGTTAATAACCTGATTTCCTATTGGTTTAATCTCAAAGGTGCCGCTTTTGTTATCCACAAGTCTGCCGAACACGAAGGGGCTGTCAAAGCGTGGTATGCAAAACCAGTCAATTGCTCCAGTGTGCGACACCAGCGCACAGGTCTCGCCGTTGCCGATTATGCCGTAGAATGACCCGTCAGATTTTTTAAATTTATTTTTCATAATTTGAGTTATTTATTCCTGCTGAAATTCGCCCCCGCAAGCAGGGCGATCAAGATGGTAAAAGTAATAATAATAATGACATTAAATATGATAGGAAAATCAATGGCGTCAAATACGATATTAGAATTAAGGTCGGCAAGTAGTGCATACTGAAGCGCATCAACACAGTATGTTACCGGATTCAACATCACAATCCAATACATTGCCTTCGGGACTTTATCAATTGGAAAAAGCGCACCGCTGAGGAAAAACATCGGCATCAGCACAAAATTCATAATCATCCCGAAACCCTCAAAGGATTCCATCCTGGATGCAATAAAAATGCCCAGCGCGGTCAATGCCATTGACCCTATGAACATAAGGACTATTGTAAACAATACTTTCGGTAAACTCAGCGGCACATTCAGGAGCGGTGCCAACATAAGAACAAACGCTCCCTGAACCGTTGAGATAATACTGCCGCTCACCATTTTTCCCAGCACGACATACACCCGCGGTACAGGCGCAACAAGGATTACTTTCAGAAATCCAAACTGCCTGTCCCAGATTATAGACATCCCGAAAAACACTGAAGTGAAGATTATCGCCATGCCAATCATGCCGGGGAAAATGAATTTTCGCCAATCCATTCCACCGGTTTGAAAGACAGAACCGATGCCGAAACCGATCACAATCAGCCACAAAATGGGGCGGAAAACGGAACTGATAAAATAACTTTTGTCCCGCATGTAACATAGCATATCTCTTTTTACAATAATCGCTATTGCGCTCATTTTAGGTAAAAGAATTGGTTCACGCAAAGGGCGCAAAGGAGAAGAAAAGGACGCAAAGATTGAATATGCCACTACTTCCTTTCCCGCGCCTTGTAATAGTATCTCATACTCTCTCTCCGTGACATCGCCTCATCCCGCACAGACCTGCCGGTGAGAAGGATGAAGGCATCATCAAGCGTGGGTTTGTTGAGCCGCACCGACTGGATTGGCACCTGGACAGTGCGGAAAATTTTCGGGATCAGGTTCTCGCCGTTCTCGGCGACAATCCGCACCTCGCCGTTGAACTGCACTGCATCTAATCCGAGTTTTTCTTTCACCGCCGAACAGAAGGCATCATCGTTGTCTGTAATAAAAGTTATCACATCTTTACCGACTCTTGCGATCAGGTTTGCAGGGGTATCAATCGCCACGATCCTGCCGCGGTCTATCACGGCGATGCGGTCGCAGATGTCCGCTTCCTCAATGTAATGGGTGGTCATGAAAATGACGATATTTTTCTCCTGACGCAGCCGCAGGATGTAATCCCAGATGAGCCGTCGGGTCTGTAAATCCAGTCCGAGCGTCGGCTCATCAAGGAAAAGGATTCGGGGCGAATGCACCAGACCGCGCGCCACTTCAAGGCGGCGGCGCATGCCGCCTGAAAAGGTTTTGACGAGACTGTGCTTGCGGTCTGCCAATTGAACGAGTTCAAGGAGATGATCAATACGGCTTACGGTTTCCGAGCGCGGGACGCCGTAGAGGCGAGCCTGGAACTCAATATTTTCCGCCGCTGTCAGCCGCTCGTCCAGACTGGGGTCTTGAAATATCAAGCCCATTTTTCGCCTTGCCTGCGCCGGGTTCGTCACCACATTCACCCCATCAAGTATGATCTCGCCCGATGTTGGGTGCAGGAGCGTGCAGATCATTGAAATCGTCGTTGTCTTGCCGGCGCCGTTCGGTCCGAGAAAACCGAAAACCTCGCCTTCTTCAACACTGAAACTGATCTGATCTACTGCCGTCAGTGTTCGGAATTTTTTTGTCAGGTCTTTTACAGTAAGAATCATGATAAGTCTAACCACGGAAGCACGGAAACACAGAAGCACGGAAAAATGATTATTCAGGTGCTACGATTCTACAGAATCCCTTCCCTTCTTTTTCAGTTTTCGGCGCGATACGGAGATCGCGCCCTACAGAATTTATCCTGCCTGCGAAACGGCAGGGACCGAGAAAATATGCGCCCTCGCCTTCAATGATGTTCGGCTCGGTTTCCTGAAATAGGATTTCCACCTTCCCATTTACGGCATTTGATTCAATATTCAAGCGGGCGGGGTATTTAATGAGCGAAACCGGGCTTTGCCATTCATCAAGTGGTTCTACTTTTACAG
>JBFMBQ010000332.1:0-7105 GCA_040755115.1 bacterium | reverse complement strand
AGGCACAGGATATTCTTCCGCCACGACCTCTGCTATAGCGCTGCCAAGCCCGCCGATTATCGTGTGCTCCTCAACCGTCAGAATCTTGCCGGTCTCTTGCGCACATTTTACCACAAGTTCACGATCCAGCGGCTTTATGCTGCTCATATTCACAACGCGTGCGGAAATTCCTTCTTTCTTAAGTTCTTCGGCTGCCTTCAGTGATTCCGACACCATCAATCCGCAGGCAATGATCGTGATGTCTTTGCCCTCACGCATCACAATCCCCCTGCCAGGTTCAAAGCGGTAGTTTTCATCAAACAGGACAGGAAATTTTACGCGGCTCGTGCGGATATAAAAAGGTCCGTCAATTTTCAGCGCGGTTTCCACCATTCTTTCGGTTTCAACGGCGTCGCCGGGGACAAATACGCGCATGTTCGGCAGCGAGCGCATCAAAGCGATGTCCTCGGTTGCCTGGTGCGATGGACCATCCTCGCCGACCGTGATGCCGCCGTGGCTGGCAACTATCTTCACATTCAGTTTTGAGCGTGCCACCAACTGGCGTATCTGGTCGTAGGTGCGCCCAGTGGCAAACACAGCAAAGGTGCTTGCGAATGCCACCTTGCCCGATGCCGCCAGTCCGGCTGCAATGCCTATCATGTTCTGCTCCGCTATACCGACATCAAAAAATCGTTCAGGGAACAGTTCCTTGAACTTTAAGGAGCGGGTTGATTCGGCAAGGTCGGCGTCAAGAACGACAATATCTGGATGCTCCGCACCGAGCCGCTTGAGTGCAGCGCCGTAGGCGTCTCTTGGGCTAATCATCTTATCGCTCATGTTTTTTCTCTGTATTCTCTGCGTCCTCTGCGGTTTAATCTTTTTTATCTAATTCTGCCAGTGCCTGCTCTCGTTCTTCTCGTGTAGGCGCCACTCCATGGAAATGCACCTTGCCTTCCATAAATGAAACGCCTTTGCCCTTGATGGTGTGAGCGAGAATAAGATGCGGGGTATCCTTTTTCTTTCGCTTCGTTAAGGCAGCAACAAGCGCTGGTATGTCGTGTCCATCTACCTCTGTAACGCGCCAGCCGAACGCCTTCCACTTCATTGCGAGCGGCTCAAGCGCCATGACTTCCTCAGTGGGACCATCAATCTGGAGTCCATTGCGGTCAACTATCGCGGTCAGGTTATCACATTTGTAGTGCGCCGCGCTCATCGCCGCCTCCCAGACCTGTCCCTCGTCAAGTTCGCCGTCGCCTAAAAGGACATAAACATGGTATTTTTTTCTGTCAATTTTACCTGCCAGCGCCACGCCCACGCCGAAGGACAATCCCTGTCCGAGCGAGCCGGTTGTTGCCTCAATGCCGTGATCCATATCTCTGAGCGGGTGCCCTTTGAGGAAACTGCCGAGTTTGCGGAGTTCAGCGAGGTATGATTTCTGAAAATAACCGCATTCGGCGAGCGTGGAGTATAAAACAGGCGCAGCGTGTCCTTTGCTGAGGATGAAGCGGTCGCGGTTTTCCCATCGCGGGTTCTTTGGGTTATGGCGCATGATGTGGAAGTAGAGCACGGTCAGAATATCAGTTGCAGAAAGCGAGCCGCCAGGGTGCCCTGATCCTGCTTCCGACAGCATTTCTATTATGCTCCTGCGGATACTGCGCGCGGTTTCCTTGAGGCGCATTAATTCTTCATCAGTAAGTGAGGCAGAGAGTTTTTTTACCATAATCCCTGCAAATTATACCATCGTTGTGGATTGTGTAAAGGTGATTAAAATCAAAATTCGTTCCGCTTGTGCCACACCTAAACTTGTTTGAGGGTGCTCATTACTTTTATTTGATCGCTGTTTGATATATCTACAACGCTAAACTAATGAAAAGAAGCCACCCTTTTCCGGTGGCTCTTTCAGGAGGAGTTGCTGTGGCTGGCAGCAACCATGTCAGTCTTTATAAGAATCGGCACATTCTGCTGTAAACTTTAGTGATGATAATGAACTTTTTCGGAGTCAGCGATCTGCAATGTTGCAAAAAATTCCCAATTTTACATTAAACTTTCTCAAAATTATGCCGATTTATATAATGAAGGCGAAAGAAGGCTGATTGAGATGAATGTCATAAATATACCAGGGAACGGCGATTACCAGAAGAAGGTTGCAGGGACCGAACGGCTCGCTGCCCCTGTTCGCAATATCAAAGAGAATGGTTCAAAGCAGAAGGTTGCTGGAGACGATGTGAATGTTTCTTCAAAGGCGAAATTACTGCTCTGGTTGAGGAAAAAATTTAATGAGGTTGATTCTCTGGACAGGGTGCAGAAGGCAGTAGAAGTGAAGGAAAGGCTTGCGGAAGGTGTTCATAAACTTTCTTCTGAGGAGATAGTAAAGGCAATCCTGTGCGGCACCTTCTTTGAGTCATATTAAGCCTGAAAGACAAGAAAAAGCAAAAAAACACTCAGAAATGAGTGTTTTTTTATTTTTAACCATGAATTACACAAATTGCACGAATTAAAATTAGTGTTTATTCGTGAAATTAGTGGGTAAAGAGAGTAAAATTGTAGTATTGTGTCATGCAGGGGGTTACATGATACCGATTGAGACGGCTCTACAGACGATTCTAAACAATGTAAAGAAAGTTGGAACGGAGGAAATTGATCTTTACAACGCGTGTGGCAGGATACTCGCTGAAGATTGCAGCGCTGATGTTGACATCCCGACTGCTGATAACTCGGCAATGGATGGTTACGCCGTGAGGTGGGAAGATACAATGGGCGCATCGGCTGAGAAGCCTGTGGCGCTGAAAGTTGTTGGTGAAATACCTGCGGGCAAGGTGCCCGAGCGCGGCATCGGCGAAGGCGAGGCGATGCGGATAATGACAGGTGCGCCGATACCTGAGGGCGCTGATGCAGTGGTAATGGTTGAATTCACTGAGAAGGAAGGCGGGACTGTCCGCATAAAGAGCGAGGTAGAAAAAGATGAGAATGTGCGGTTTGCCGGCGAAGATGTGCGGGCAGGGAGTATTGTGATCAGGGCAGGCAAGCGGCTGTCGCCTGCGGAAGTCGGTATGCTTGCCGCTGTCGGTTACCCGAAGGTAAAAGTTTACAGAAAGGTCGTTGCTGGCATATTGTCAACCGGGGATGAGGTAATCCCGCCCGAAATGCCGTTGACGCCAGGCTTTGTCAGAAACAGCAATTCTTACAGTCTGTATGCGTTAATAGAAGAGGCGGGCGCTGAGCCGGTTGTTCTTGGCATTGTGCCTGATGAGCGGGAAGTTCTGCTTGACACTCTGCGGACTGCTGCGGCAAATTACGATCTTATTATCAGCACGGGCGGTGTGTCGGCAGGGGACTATGATGTGATGCGGGATGTACTTGTTGAGAAAGGCGAGGTTTTTTTCCAGCGCGTGCGGATGAAGCCCGGCAAGCCGAACACTTTTGGAATAATATACGGGGTTCCGATATTCGGTCTGCCGGGCAATCCCACATCGTGCATTGTTTCATTTAATCTTCTGGTGCGTCCTGCGATACTCAAGATGATGGGAGCAGCAGAGACAGGCTGGCGGCGTGCGCAGGCGGTGCTGGAGGAAGATATGCCCGAAAAAAAAGGGCGGCGTAAATTCATCCGCGCCATCTATAGTTATGATGGGACTACGCTGAAGGCAAAAACGGCGGGCGTTCAGGGGGCTGCGATTCTTACTTCAATGATGGCGGCGAATTGTCTTATAGTAATACCTGAAGATTCGGACGGCGCTAAAAGCGGGGATGTAGTTGAAATAATATTTTTATAATAACAAATGACAAAGTCCAAATGTCAAATGTCAAATCAATGTCAAATTTCAAAGTTCAAATTATGATTCGGCTGCAAAAAGGTTCAAGTTTCAAGGTTCAAGGGTTGAAAAGGTTAAAAATTGCACAAGATTTTTATAAAAAACTTAAACAGTTTAAGCAGTTCAAATAGTTTAAGCAGGCTTTTTGCACTGGACTCAATTATAAACTTGACACTTTATCTTTGATATTTTAATTTTGAGAACGGTTTCACTTGACCGCAGAAATTCTATCGTTTATTATGGAAAAAATATCTTAAGTGGGTGATGAAATGGGGAAAGCAGCGGAGTCAAACGACAGAATACGCGAAATTTTAGCCGTTCCTCATTTTCATTACGATGTGGAGTGGTGGAAGACTGAAGAAGGCTATAACCGCGATGTTGATGCGATCCTCAAAAAGGCGATGGAAATGCTGGATAAATATCCCCAGTTCACCTACATAATTGACCAGGCGCTGGCATTGAAGCCATACTGGGATAGACATCCGGATGAGCAAGCGAAAATCAGAAAGTATGTGCAGGAGGGACGGATTGAACTTGTCGGCGGCACCTGGTGCGCCCCCGATGAAAACATTCCCACAGGCGAGGCATTTATCCGTCAGTTCATTTATGGGCGGCGTTTTTTTGAAGACGAGGTCGGCGGGGAGGTAATAACAGCGTGGGAAATTGATGAATTCGGGCATCCAGCGCAGGTGCCCCAGATCGTTCACGGGTGCGGTTTCAGGCATTTCGTTTTCGCACGCGGAGTGCAGGATTGGGAAGGCGATCATCCGGGCGATTTCATCTGGGAAGGTCCTGACGGCACACGCCTCCTGACGCACTGGTTCTCTGCACACTATTCGGGTTTTGTCCCGCTCGGTCCATCCAATCTTAATCTACGCCAGTTTCAGAAAGAGGTTAATACAAGAATAAGATACGAGGGAAACCGCACGCCCGCATCTGTGCTTATGTTTCCCTTCGGGACCGATTTTTCCGTTCCGTCCGAGGACTGGATAAACTTTGTTGAGCAATGGAATAAAGAGAACAAAGCGCAGATACGCTTTTCACTTCCATCTGAATTTTTCCGCTGTCTTGAGGGTGAAGGGGCTGAAAATTTACCTGTAGTGCGCGGGGAGTTCAATCCACTGCTCACGGGGTGTTATGAGTCGCGCGAGAAGGTGAAGCGCATGTGCCGTCTGACGGAGAATGAGATAACCTGCGCCGAGCGGTGGGCAATTATTGCACAGTGTCTGAGCGGCAAAGGGTATCAATTGAAAGAAATTGACAGGGCGTGGATGTTGATTCTTGAAAACGATTTTCACGACATCGTCTGCGGCACAGGCACGGATAGAGTATATCACAATACCATACGGCGCTATGCGGAGGCGATAGAAATAACTGAGAGGGTTAAAGATGATGCTCTGACCCGCATCGCCGACGAGGTGGACACTCGTGGTGAAGGGATACCTGTGCTTGTTTTCAATCCGTTGAATTTTGACAGGCAGGATGTTGTCCGTCTGCCGCTTGCAGTTGTTGAAAAAAGGCTGCCTGAAATAACGCGGAAAGCACCGATTGTGCACGATAGCGATGGAGGCTTGATTCCTTCGCAGGTGGAGGGTCAATACCTTGTGTTCGTTGCGCGGTCGGCATCTGTCGGCTATGACGCATATTTTCTATCAGCGGCGGAAATGGAAAAAGAAACAAACTTGCCCTTCAAGTTTGGAGATTTGTCGTTGGAGAATGATTTTTATCGGCTTGAGATGGATGAAGTAACCGGTGGCATTGCCCGACTGGTGGATAAGCAGACAGGCAGACAGATTTTGCGGACTGATCGGTGGAAGGGAAACGAAATTGCGGTTGAGGAAGATGCGGGGAATCTGTGGACGGTGCAGAAGACGGGTCGTCTGTTCAGGGCTTCTGATTACTCCGTTCAGATACAACCTTTGAGAAATGGTGCAGTGAGGTGCGGGTTTGAAGCAAAGGGGCGTCATAAGGATATGTATCGTATTCAGCGTGTTTATCTTTATAAGGATTTGCGGCGCATAGATTTTGAGACATGGATTGATTTTCACGGCAAGGACAGGCGCGTGAAAGTTATGTTTGAGCCGGCGGTGAGCGGCGAGGCAGTGTTTGAGACACCGTTTTATTCACAGGCGCGTGGGGACGGTCATTGGTGTGCGCAGAACTGGGTTGATGTAAGCGACGGCGAATACGGCGCAGCGGTCATAAATACGGGGACGCCCGGGCACGATATTGACGGTTCGGTGATAGGGATGACGCTGTTTCGCAGCGTTTCCGTGTTTTCTACTGCATTCATTCGGTTTTTGTTATGCAATTTTCCTGAAATTGTAAAAAAAATCCGCAAGGGTGTGGGATTTGTCCGCAGCGGGCTGCCGAGCGTTTTTGAGTGGGCGATGTATGATTATCACGGCTTGTTGCTGCGGGAATGGTCAAGCGGTGGTGGTCCTGAAATGCGCGGCGGCTTCACTATCCTTGATCACCTTTTGCCTTATGTAACTTTCTGTAGAAAATCTGACGCTTGGGAACAGGGAAAACATTACTTCCATTACGGTCTTCTGCCGCACAGCGGGCGGTGGAGCGACAGCGCGCTGCCGGAAGCAGGGCTTGAACTGAACAACCCGCTTCACGCTTTTGTTGCAGAAAAACATGCAGGTCAACTTCCCCATTCGTTCAGTTTCCTTCGGACGGAGGGAGATGGGATATTATTGAGCGCACTTAAGAAAGCAGAAAAAAGTAATGCCATAATTGCGAGACTCTATGACACGCGCGGCAAACACAATCAAGTTAAATTATCTTTTTTCCGCGAGATACAGAGATGTGAAAAAGTGAATCTTATAGAAAGAGATATTTCAGGGGATATGGAACCGAGCGGGAGGGCATTTGAGAACTCGCTCAAGCTATGGGAAATTGCGACATACCGCTTTAACCTTTGATAAAAAATGAATAAGCCGCGAAATCACATAAACACAATAAATTAGACGCTGATGACGCTGATGGCACTGAAAACGCTGGTGTATTCAGCATAATCAGTGTAATCAGAGTCAAAAGTATTATGATAATATGAATCAAAAACTACTATTTGGCACAAGGGGCAGCATTCTTGCCCTGCGGCAGACGGAGATCGTGGTTGAACGGCTCCGCAAGCACTTTCCCGATCTGAAGGCAGAAATTAAAAAGATAAAAACAACGGGCGATAAAATACTTGATTCTCCACTGTCAAAGATCGGTGCGAAGGGGCTTTTCACAAAGGAAATTGAGGCAGCACTGCTGGAGGGTGAGATTGATTTTGCGGTGCACAGCCTCAAGGATTTGCCGAC
>JBFMBQ010000331.1:0-5543 GCA_040755115.1 bacterium | reverse complement strand
TTCAGTGCCGATTCAAACATGTCGCCAACGACACCGATCACAGGCAGGATCAATCCGAGAAGTATGGACAACCCTTTCGGGAAATGGAGAACATTGCCGAAGATATAGATCGCCACGAACCCCGCCGCCATCGCGCCTAAAAATCCTTCCACAGTTTTCCCTTCGCTTACTTTAATATCTATCTTCTCCCTGCCGAGGAGATGTCCCGCAAGATATGCCCCCGTGTCTCCCGCCCAGGCGCCGATAAACGGCAGTAAAAACAGATAATCGCGAGGCGTTACAGCAGAAAATTTCAGGTCGTGTATCGTGCGCAGGTTCATTATGCAACTGAGTGAGCCGCCTATATATAAACTCCCGAAAAAGGTGAGGATAAGGAAGGTGATTGTCTCGCGATAGCGTGTGGTCTTAAGTTGCAGTGCCTTCAGAAGCACAAGTGTGATCGCACCGAGCGCGAGCGCGTAATGCAGATTCTCCATGCTTCTTTCATCTGTTCCAAAATATCCAACGATCAGGAAGATCAGTGCGGCGAGGCAGCCCGGAATCCGGAATGGGCGGTAGTGTGCCCTTTCAAGGAGGTTAAAATATTCCGCCATTCCAATCAGGACGAAAAGAACGAATACAAGCAGAAGTGTATGACGGCTATACCATGCGAGGAAAAGACCTCCCAGTCCGAAAAGCAAAGCGATGGCGAACCGGGAGATGAAATCTTTATGGAATGACATGTTCTAACAGGACAGAAACCGCTGTGATAACGATATAGGCTGTGCTTACGAAGAAGGCGCCTGCGATGATGCCGACGACAACGGAAGCGAAGTATCGTGTGAAGCGGTCTGATGCAATTGCCTCAACATTGGCGATGTCATGAAGGAGATTCATTTCAGCCTCCTTTATCATCATCCAAAACGCAACTTTACATCAATCCACATCTGAGACAATACTTAACTTTGATTATATCATCAGGTATGCCTTTAATGTCAAGCGTAAAGATGTTAGTGTAAATTCGTGTAATTTGTGGGTAACAATCATTTCCTTATCTCAAATTCATACTGGTTTGTGATCGTGCCTTCATCTGTTTCAAGTTCCAGAAGGAAGGCGTAGCCGCCGGGGAGCGCGTTGTCGGTTTCCCAGCGTGCGCGCCCTACGCGATAGATGGAATCCTCGCCGACATCCAGTTTCCATTCGCCGTGCGTTATTTCGTTTCTTTCGTCATCAGTGATGCACCATCGTGCCTGCGCGCCTCGGTGCTCGCGGTAGAGATCGTTGACAACATAAATGTTCATTGAGAGAACAGTGCCGCGTCTGTAGTGCCGTCGGGGAAAATCGGCGAATATGTGCAGGGGGCGCATCGCCTCAGCGAGCACTTCATAACCGCGCTTCGGCGTGCGCCAGAAATCCACGACCGCCCAGGTTATGGCGGGGCAGCAGTCGGTAAACATAAAATGCACAACGCCGCCGCATGGATTGTATTTTAACTTGCGGAAAAATTCCGTCTTGTATTTTATAACGCGCGCCTGATACCATTGCGTTCTGTCAATATATTCCTCAATAGTGCCGCTCATTTTTGAAGGCACGAATTTTTCCATCAGCCCCCTCTGGAGCAGGTTGTTCCGCTCAAGCGCGTTCCAGTCAAGCGCGTCAAGTGTGTCAACATTCTGAATCTTTCTGAAGTTTTCAGCAACAGGAAACGCCTGTGCGCCGTATTCGGTTATGAACCTCAAACTCTTCGGTGCGATGCGCTGATACACTTCAAGCCCACGCATCGTGCCCATATACCAGCCGAAGTAGAGATGCGCATCGGTGCCCTCGGAAAAAACGGCTGGCATCCCCGAATGCTGGACGACCGGGCGGCTCGTGTCGGCGCTTCTTACAGCGGCTGCAAGTTTTTTATCAAGGACACTTTTGTTCCAGTTCGTTCCGAGCGCTGACCGAATAAGCGAAAGGTATTCGCCGAGCCGTCTTTCCCTTACGATGTCCTTCAGGGGGAGATACGGTTGAAATTTTGCCGGCTCATTGTGGCAGCACCAGACGGCGACAGAAGGATGTCTGGCGAGCAGCCGCACCATCGCCTGTATCTGTCTTATCGCTTCTTTCTCAACATCTTCGGAGTAATACCACTGTAGCGGGAAATCCTGCCAGACCAATATGCCTTGCTCGTCGCAGACATCGTAAAAATCGTCTTTTTCAACATGGGCATGGATACGAACTATGTTGAAGTTGGCGTTGCGCATAAGGCGCACATCGTGTTCGTATCGCTTGCGGCTTGCGTCTGCGATGCGGATGTCGCAGGGGGCGTAGTTTGAACCGCGGCAGAAGATTCTTCGTCCGTTGAGGTATAAATGCCAGTTGAGCATTTCAAGGGTTCTGATGCCGAAGCGCAACCTGACTGCGGTGTCATCGCGGTTCGTGGTGTTTTCATCATCATAAGTTGTGCGCAGGCGCGCTTGAATTTCGTAGAGGTCGGGGGCACCGTGATCCCATGTCCACCACAGCCGAGCATCAGGGATAATAACATCAAAGGAAACTTCCCTGTTTTCCGCCGAAAGCCCGGTGAGCGCAGTGCCTCCGGCTGTCCCCTCTCCGTCAAAAGTTACAGGGCGAATTTTCCATTCTAATGAAATTTCCTCCGCTGTTTCACCGCCGTTTAAGCCTCCTATTACAGCCGTAACGCGCACCTGCGCCTCATCACCGTTTATTGCATAATCGCCGACTGTCAACGATTCAACGAAGACCATCGGGACATGCGCGATTTCAACATCGTTCCAGATGCCGCCTGGCTGCACCGCATTCGGCTTGCAGTCCCAGTGGGAAAACACGCCGATGATCTGTTTCTTGTCGTTGATGTCCTTCTCCCACTCGCAACGCACGAGCACAGCGAGGCAGTTCTCACCCTTATTAAGCACATCGGTTACTTCATAGGAGAAAGGAATAAAATAACCTGTATTTTCACCGAGATGTTTTCCGTTCAGCCATACACGGGCATGGTAAAAAATTCCCTTGAACCGCAGAAAGGCGCGCTTGCCGGCGGGGATACCGTCGTAGTTGAATTTCAGGCGATAAATAACTTCTTCCGGATAGTCCTTGAATGTCTCATGCTCCTGCCAGTGTGATGGCACCGGGATTTCTGCCCATCCCGAATCATCAAACCCGGGCAGCATGAAATCTTCCTGTTCTGAAATGCCGGCGGCTGCTTTCCATAAGCCGCTGAGAGAAATTGTTTTCATTGTTTATAACTCCTTGATTTTATGTTCAGACGCAGATTAACGCGGATAAACGCGGATAAAAAAATCTGTGTGAATCTGCGTGAATCTGTGTCTAAAAATTAAGATCAATGCAAATCAGTGAAAATCCGTGTCTATATATATAACTATTCACCAAGGTCAATGAAAAGATGATCTCCCCTGCCCTTGCCTTTCTCACCGAGTTGCTCTTCCATCTCCCGAAGTTTTTTGTTTTTCTCTTCAAGTTCCTTTTTCAGTTTTTCCAACTCTTCCTTGCTTATATCAGACCTGGCTGCACCTTCGGGAGTCCTTTTTTTGTCCGCGCCAGTCCCACCCGGCTGGGCTGCCCCTGGATTTATCAGTGGATGCACTTCGCCTGCGCCCGATTCTTCAAGTCCGACGCCGCTGCGCTTGTATTGTATCCCGGTGGGGCGGACATCATGTCTCCCCTCAAGACGATCTATCTTCTCCTCTTTTTCCGATTGTAGATCGGCAGTGCCGAGCGGTTCAAAGTAGGCGATTGAGAGCATGCCGACGAAAATGATTATGAGCATGAAACAGAAATCAATATAAGGCATCAGAAAGGATACACGTTTTTTTTCTTTTTTAGTGCCTTCTGTTTTCATTTTATTATCCACAGATTACACAGATTAACACAGATTACGCAATCTATTATCAAATCGTTGAAAAGCAGGACATCGTGTAATTACTATCTCCCTGCTTATCTTCTCAAGCAATTCTGGGGCAGAATTTTCTCTATATCTGCTTTTAGAGATACCTTTCAAAACATCCTTTGGTTTCGCAATATCTTCTGGATTCTGATCAGGCGGATCATTTCCGTACTCATTGCGAATAAGTTCCCTGTCGGCAAGGAACCATGCCTCAATCGCCTGAACCATAAAATGAATATCTTCATCGGGCTTAATACTTGGTTTTAATTCTTTAGCAATACTTTCTATTACATTCTGACGAAGATCTTTCAGGTCGTTTCCATCGGAATCTTTAAGCATAAGGATTATTTCCCTGTTGTATGCTTTGCGATCGTGTCTTGATTTGATGAAGCGGCGGAATCTCTTATCTACTTCATCCTTGCTTCCACACATAATAAAAAGGAACCGTGGCGGATGAGCAGAAAAAACTTTACCGAATGCCCTACGATAATTAACATTGATAGGTGCATCCTTGTATTTAGGATCGCCACCTTCAACGCACACACGGATCACCACCTGTTACCCCCAAACAGGTTTTGCCGCCAGATCGTGCCGATCGGCATTTTTTCCTCTTCAAGCCAGGGTTTCAATTCTTCCGCGGATAATCTCCTAAAAATCGTCCCACCATCTTCCCCGCGCTCTGTTATAATGATTGTCTCCGGATCATCAAAACAGGATACAAATTCGGGTGAATGGGTTGTTACAATGAGTTGAGTTTTTTCTGATGCCTTTTTCATAAGTTCTGCGATTACTAACAAAATATCAGGGTGAAAGCCGATTTCAGGCTCGTCAATGCAGATCAGAGGCGGTGGATCAGGATGGCAAAGTATTGCAGCGAGGCAAAGGAAACGAAGTATGCCGTCGGACAAATGTGGCGCGTAAATCGCCTCATTAAGCCCTTTTTCCCGCCAGGCGAGAACGATCTTTCCCCTGCTTTCGGACGCAAAGGTTATACCATCAAAATATTCATATAAATCTTTCAAAGTCTTATCTATATCAGTCCATTCTTTCAACTGCTGAAGATATTGTAAAACAAGTGGAAGGTTATCGCCTTTATAAGAAAGATATTTCTCCGTAGAAACCATCTGCGGATTCCGCATCGGTGCTTCAGGTGAAGTGTCAAAATCAAGATAAATTCTCCAGGATGAAATAAACTGTTTAGGTTCAGGAATGTCTATTTGAGTAATAACAAGTTCATCAAGTTTTTCTACTCCACTATACATAGGTCTGCGTGCAGAAATCGGAATTCCTTTTCCAAATTTACAGAGAGTCTCACGCTCCCCTTTAGATAATATATCAAGTATATCTGTTATTATGTCATAGTGAGCACTGCCTTTTATTCTTTGTTCCAGTTCTAATTTAAAAATTAAGGCTTGTTCCGTTTGTTTGCCTAAATCTGTTTCAATTTCAAACATCATTTTCTGTGATTCTTCCCCGTGATTCCATAGAAGTTCTGCCATACCGCCGCGCTTTTTCACGACTGCTGCGAACAAACTGTTCTCATCCTGTGTTATCGTTGCCGCTTCTTTTAATAATGAAAACACATCTATCAAATTTGATTTTCCTGATCCGTTCGGACCAATGAATATATTGAGCGGCTTCAAATCAAGTTCCA
>JBFMBQ010000330.1:0-2982 GCA_040755115.1 bacterium | reverse complement strand
AAGTATCCAGCCGATCTGGTCTTTATAGGCGATGTGAAGCGCACCTATACGCTTGAGGAAACGAAAAAGAAAATGTTCGGCTTGAAAAGGGAAAAGAAATTGAAGCGGGTATTCCCGGTTGCAGTGATGATACTTGACGCCAGAACCTTGCAGCCGCTTTACCAGGGCGAGATGGCAGGCGAAGCCCTTGTTGGAGGACTTGATGAAACAGACCTGTCATCTTTACAAATTCGTTCTTTAAACAGGCAAGCCTTTGCCAACTTCTGCGAGCGGCTGACCTACTTTCTTCTGGATCACTACAATCTTATCGGCTTCGGCATCGGCGAAATCCCCGTGAAATACAAAATAGAACGGGGGCGTGCGGCGAGGTATATGTAAAAATTAAAAAGGATTAGTTGACGGGATTTACAGGATAGACAGGATAGATCAGGTCATGTAAATGACAAAATCAAAATGTCAAATGTAAAAGTTCACAAGATGGTAAACGGAAGACGGAAGAAAGGAGACGATCAAAGATCATCTTACTTTTACCATCTACCGTCTTACCCAATTTTGTCATTTGATGTTTGAAATTCATTTGACATTTTGACTTTGACATTTGAAATTATTCTGTGGATTGTCTTTTACTTTTTTGTTATGCTGAAAGTATCAATCGTTCTATAATCCCGTGCAATCGCCTCGCCTGTCAGCGTGTCGCCGTCAACCGTGATTTTCACGGCGTGGTATTCCGCTGCAAACACTGCTAACCGCTCGTCGTCATCCACCTCTTGTCCGTAGAGAAACATTCCGCCGCCGCCTGTTACAATGTAAAGAGGACCATCGTCTGATTTCTGATGGTTTCGGATGGGATAAAATCGCTGATAATTGTGCTCGTGCCCGGCAAGGACAAGGTCTATGTTGTATTGATCAAACAGCGGCGCTGCGTATTGCTGCATATTATCGTCGCCGGGTGCGTAGCGTCCGACGCTGTAAGGCGGGCGATGGAAAAAAACGATCTTCCATTTCTTATCCGATGCCGAAACTGTTGATTCAAACCATTCGCGCTGCCGCGAGCCTTCTTCAAACAGCCCGGCGGGATATACATCCGACTGACTGTGCAGCGACATAAAAAGGGCGTCGCCGTAGGTGAAACTGTAGTATGTCTCCCAGTCCTGCGGGTCGGGCGAGCCGTTGTCGGGCAGATGAAAAACATCAAGATATGGCGCGCCGTTGTCAGTCTTCTGGTCGTGGTTGCCGAGCGTGGGATACATACAGACAAATTTGATGAGGTTCTGGTATGGGTCAAAAAATTTCGCCGGATAGTCCTCCGCCGCACCTGTCTGGTAGACCACATCTCCCGTGTGAAGTATGAAATCCGGGTTCATAAATTCCATAACATCTGCCACATCGTGTTGAATGTCCCCGCCTGCGCCGCTGTCGCCGAGCACTGCGAAGACGAAAGCGGCTTCACCGTCTGGATTTGTGTGCGCCGTGTCGCCGTAGGCGAGACGAACGCCGTCAGCATAGACTTTGTAATAGTAGGTCGTTCCCTCGGTAAGTCCTGAAAATGAGGCGGTATGCTCGGTGCCGCTCGCTGATTCTACGGCAAATATTTCTTCCGCATCGGGCGTTGTGCCAAGTCCGACGATGCCGACTGAGTCAATATCGGTGTGCCAGATGATTTCCAGCGATGTCTGGGCGCAATTCTGAACATAAGGATTGCGCGTCAAACTAACAGAGCGGGTCGGCGGGTCATAGCCGACAAGAAAATCCTTCCACTGTGAGTAGTTGTAGCCATTGAAGGCGCGCACGCTGCCGTGAGCAGGTCCAGCGCCGGGGAATGTGGCATAGACCATACAAGCGTCGGGTTCGGCGATTTCGGTAAGGTCGCTCTCCGAAACCACGAACTTTGCCGACGGAACATCCCATTCACACTTATCTGTTGATGCAAGACCTTCGGCTTCAAGGACGATCACGGTTTTGTAAGCATCGCCGGGCGGTATGGCGGTTACCGATGTTGTTACATTGTTAATTTCAGGCGTGATGTTTGAAGGGAATTTGCGCTGCTTTATTGTGCTGCCGCAGCCTGTAATAGCGAAAATCAGACCGATCACTATTGCCGCGGTGAAAAATGTATTCTTTTGTCGTAAAAATGAGAGGGTGATAGATGTTTTCATTAAAACCGCATATTGCAAAAGATTACTTTGTTCTCCGATCACTCTAATACAATAGTTTAGCACAAAAAATGAGTGAGAAACTTACATCACGATTTTTAATCAAGTTTGACGCTTTCCCGCTTGTTCTGTAAGATTACCACGATAAAGATTTGAACTTTGCATTATTATGTTACCGGAGGTATTCAGGTTATGAAGAAAAAAACGAAAAAGCCTGTCAAGATAACAGAAACGATTTTCCGCGACGCGCATCAGAGTCTGATCGCTACTCGGATGAAGACAGCAGACATGCTGCCGGTATGCGAAAAGTTGAATCGGGTAGGTTTTTTCTCAATGGAAGTGTGGGGCGGCGCCACCTTTGATTCCTGCCTGCGTTTCCTGAGTGAAGACCCCTGGGAGCGGCTCCGGACGCTCAAACAGATGCTACCCGATACGCCGCTTCAGATGCTGCTGCGCGGGCAGAACCTTGTCGGCTATCGGCACTACGCCGACGACATCGTTGAAAAATTCGTGGACAAAGCGTATGAGAACGGCATAACCGTGTTCAGGGTGTTTGATGCGGTCAACGACATACGAAACATGGCGTTTGCGATGAAGAAAGCGAAAGAGACAGGCGCGCATGTGCAGGGCACTATCAGTTACACGATCAGCCCCGTCCACACGGTAGAAAAATTTGTCGCCTTCGCCAGAGAACTCGCCGACGCCGGCGCCGATTCCATCTGCATCAAGGATATGGCTGGCATCATTTCGCCCGGTGATGCCGCCGCGCTCACGGCTGCGCTGAAAAAACACATCGGTCTCCCCGTGCAGTTGCATTCACACTGCACAA
>JBFMBQ010000329.1:0-2345 GCA_040755115.1 bacterium | reverse complement strand
ATGCGCCCCTTAACGCCCCCTCGTGTTTATTTGTATGACAATAACAACACGAACCCTGAACCCTGAACCCTTAACCCTGAACCGCCCTCAACCCCAGATGTAGGGCGCGCTCTCCTGTGCGCGCCTGCCCCCTCGTGCCACCCCCAAACTCGTTTGGGGGTGCCTCTGCGCTTTGCACTTTGCACCCTGCACTTTGCACCGCGCTTTTTGCGCCTGTCTATCACCTCGTGCATATCTTTGCGGATATTGATACTATTTCGCAATCAAAAATAAAAAAATTATGTACCACCCCCAAACTCGTTTGGGGGTGCTCATTACTTTATGTTTGATCGCAACTTGGTATGACAATGGCTTTGAATATTTGATACAATCAGCCAAAATCATTGCTGTCAGAAAGGAGATGAGCATTTTATGAAAAAAATCTGCGTTTTGCTTGCGGCTGGGATGATCGCCTTCGCAGGAGTCCGCGCGGTTTTGGCTTCTGAAGATGACGATCCGTATGTCGGCGTATAGAAAGTGAGTTCGGGTCCAAGTCCAGAGTCGTTTATATTCATCATTGAATCTGTAAGCATCCAGCCCGGGGCGCCCCTGCCGGACAGCGATAAAACTGCTACATCGGGCGAGGGGGATTATGACATCAACATTCTTATCAGCACGGTCGGCGGCGGAGAAGAATCTGCATCAGATACACTCCGGCTGTATGGATGGCAGAATCAGTTGTCGGATAGTGTGATCGGCTTTTGCGGCGTTTTGGGTGCGAAAGGTGCATGTCTGCCGACAGACAAAGAAAAGGATGAAACGGGCTTCAAATTCTCGCAAAGTTTTTTCCACCTCAGCAAGGCAAAATGAAGGCGCTGATCGCTTATAACTTTTTTGGCATAATTGCCACTGTCCCATCTCCCATCGTTCCAATTCCCATTGATAAATTACAGTTAATTGATATCGTAGAGTTTGAATTTCAAAAGACGAAGTAACGAGCGGAAACCGCCGTCCGTGTGATAGAGGTTTTGCAGGGTTGTTGAAGAATTAAATATTTCTCAAAGAGACGCAAGGGTGCGAAGAAATTTGTTTGATTGGATTACTGCTTTCGCAGGAATGACATCTGTATTATCATCATCCCCCATATCGTGAACACTGAAAGCCTTTCCCCAGTTCGCACCACACACAGGAATTCTCCATAGCACCCACCGCCATTGAAAGTTGCGATGCACACTTTCCGCAGAGGTACTCCTCCCCCTGCTTCATAGGTCCATCGCAGGGTGTTATCGTCATGGGACAAATATCAATACATGAGTTGCATTTCTTGCAGAAATCGGGGCGGACACCGAACGGAAAGTCAACATGACGATCCTTGCCGCGCCCTACAAATCCAAGGGCACTTGCCTGCCACATATCAGCGCACACACGAACACAACGCCCGCACAATACGCAGTCTCCGTTTCTGAACGGGTAACGGACTTCCTTAACGCCGCAGCGCGCAGCGATATCCTGTATGGCGCGTGAATTGGGCGCTTGGGCTACAAGTAGTTCGGCGATATTCCGACGGAGGTTCTTGATCCTTTCTGTGTTGCTCAGAATCACCATACCTTCTTGCACATCCAGCGTGCAGGATGTGGTGATTTTTGATCTGCCGTTAACGACATTTTCAACTATGCAGAGACGGCACGCTCCAATATCCGAAAGGTTTGGAAGATGGCAAAGATGGGGAATGCAGATGCCATATTCTACGGCGACATTAAGCACGCTTAATCCCTTTGCAGCCTGAATAATGGCACCATCAATTTTCATCGTTACATATTGCCGCATATAATACCTCCTTCTCAGGCGACCAATATAGAATCAAATTTACACATACTGAAACAAATACCGCACTTTTGGCATGCGTTCAGATTGATGATATGCGCCTCTTTCTTCTTGCCTTCAACGGCGCCATAAGGACAATTACGCAGGCAGACACCGCATCCGTTGCATTTTTCAGCGTCTATCTTATATTCAATTAATGCCTGGCACACGCCAGCCGGGCAGTGTTTTTCGTGAACATGCGCCTCATATTCTTCGGGGAAATATCTTAATGTAGAAAGCACGGGATTAGGTGCGGTCTTCCCCAATCCGCAGAGTGATGTCTGCGCAACGGTATCTGCTAATTCCTTTAACAGGTCAATCTGTTCCTGCCTGCCGCGCCCCTCGGTGATGTCAGTTATGATCTCCAGCATGCGGTCAACGCCAAGACGGCAAGGTACACATTTCCCACATGATTCATCCTGTAGAAAGGTTAGAAAGTATTTTGCCACATCTACCATGCAGGTTTTTTCGTCCATCACAACAATACCGCCCGATCCCACCAT
>JBFMBQ010000328.1:0-3966 GCA_040755115.1 bacterium | reverse complement strand
GCCGCGAAGGAAGGAGTATGTGAAAGGTTTTTGTATTGAACAATACGAATCGCCGAATTTAAAAGGGACAAAGCCGTTAAACGGGATTTCCTGGATAGAGGCGGGAAAGTGGTGCGAGTCACGGGGGCGGCGGCTTTGCGCGGAGAATGAGTGGGAGAAGGCGTGCGCTGGCGTTGAAGGTTCCAACTGGAGTTACGGTATGAAATACCGGATTAAGAGTTGCAATATAGCAACAATAGAGTTGCAGCCATCGGGAAGTTTCAAGAATTGCCGGAGCGAATACGGGGTTTTTGACCTGAACGGCAATGTTGCGGAATGGACATCTGACGGATACATAGCAGAGGGTAAAGAGGGGACCGAGAAGATGCGGATTATGAAAGGCGGGAAATGGGATGACCTTCCATTTTTCACGCGCTGCGCATCGCGTGAATATTACCCTGAAGACTACACATCAGAATACTTCGGTGTTCGGTGCTGCGCTGACGCAATAAAATAATTAACAAACCTTATGCAAAGAGATGACATCATCATTATAGGAGCGGGGATAGCGGGGTTAAGTCTCGGCGCGCTGTTTGCGGAGAAGACCTCACATCAGGTGCTGATACTTGAGGCAGGACATCACCCTGGCGGCAGGGCGCGTGTTATTGAGCGGGATGGTTTTCTGCTTGACTGGGGGATACATGCGCTTTTGTTCGGCGAGCGGAGTTCAATCGTGCGGGTGCTGAAAACAATAGGCGCGTCAGTTCGCGTGCGCGGCGCCGGCATGGCGATGATTAAGGGAGGGCGCCGATTGCAGATCATCGGGGAGTCGCCTCTGCGGTCGCTTGGTTTTAAGGCGCTGGGCGTGTCTGATATTAGGGTGATTTTCCGCTCGCTTGGAAGGTCATTGCGAAGCGGCGCTGTCAAAGATATAAGCGTTGCTGAATGGCTACGCAATGAAAGGGCAGGAGAAAGGCTCGCAGATTTACTGAAAGTTTTTTCCATAGGATTGCTTGCCACGACCGCTTATGAGCGTGCCTCTATGATGGAGATCATCCGTTTCCTGATTTCGGCAGCAAAAACGCCGACGCCGATTGGATACCCTGAGGGGGGATGGAATTCTATTATTGCGCCGCTTATAAATGCTGTGAACGGTGCGGATAATGTGAAGGTTCTTACCGGGAAAAAAGTAACAAGGATAAAAGTTGAAAACAGGCGGGTAAAAGGAGTGTTTGTTGGAGATAGTTTCTACCCGGCTCAAGTTGTCGTTGCAGCAATTCCTTCACGCAGTCTTCTTTCACTTGTTGACACGGCTTTACTGGGTGAAGACTTTGTAAAAAATGTTTCAGGCATGCGTTACACGGCGGGTGTGTCAATTGACTATGCCTTGCGCAAAAAGATTTCGTATGAGAAAAGGGTTCTTGCTGCGGTTGAACCGCCCTCGCTCGGATGGTTCGTATCTAATGTCTCTCCCGCAATAGTTCCATCCGGCAGGCAGTTGCTCACACTGTTTTCGCCTGTGTCAGAGGAAGACCTTTCATCACGGAGTGCGACGGAAACCGCTTTTCAGAGGCTTGAATCATTTTACTTCAATCTTTTCCCTGATATTGAGAGAAATATCCTGTGGGACAGGCGGATGAAAGTTATTGTGAACGGCGTTGAACTCAGCACGGAGCATTCATTGCGGAGGCGGCCTGCGATTGCCGTCCCGGGCATTAAGAATTTATATCTTATCGGCGACACTGTTGCGGCGCCCGGCGCAGGGGGCGAGATCGCTGCGCGCAGCGCGCTTGAGTGCTTTCAAAAAATTATTAAAAGACAGGGTTTACAGAATTATTGATTTTTGCATGAATAATGCAATAAAAATAATTCAGGCGCGCACAGGAGAGCGCACCCTACACCTGCGTGAGGGATTCTATTACCGCGTCAACAACGGCTTCCATCTCGTTTTCGGTGATGCCGGGGAAAAACGGTATGGCTATTATATCGCGGGCGACAGCCTCAGCGACAGGCATATCGCCTTTCTTATAACCGAGCGAGGCGTGCGCCTTCTGCAAGTGCAGAGGGAGGGGATAATAAATAGTGCAGCCGATTTCGCGGCTGGCGAGGAATTTGATAAGTTCATTGCGCTCTGATACTCGTATATTAAATGAATTGAAAGTGTGACGGCTTGAGGGTGTAACGGATGGAAGTATGAGATATGGCGCTTGTTTGGGGACGGTATCATTTATCTCTGATGACTTGAGAACATTTACTCCTTTTTCAGTTGCTTTTTTTATAAACAGTTGCGTGTAGTATTCCGCTTTATGCCGCCTTTCTGTGATCCATTCGTTGATATACTTTTTCTTAACGAGGAGGATGGCAGCCTGCAAGGTGTCAAGCCGGCTGTTGTAGCCGAGTTCGTGGTGATAATATTTTATTGTGCTGCCGTGAACCCTTAATGCGCGGCAGGCGTCTGCCGTTTTTTCGTCGTTTGTGAGGATCATTCCGCCGTCGCCGAAGCCGCCGAGATTCTTGCTCGGGTAAAACGAGAAGCAGCCCACATCACCGATGGCGCCAGCCTTGCGCCATCGCCCATCCTTAAGTCTGCACTCTGCACCGTAAGCCTGCGCAGCATCCTCAATCACGGCGAGTTTTGCAAAGAAAGCCACATCCATCAGAGCCGCCATATCCGTGCATTGACCGAAAAGATGGACTGGAAGAACACATGCGATTTCAGCGCCGGTTGGTGTGTGGATGTATCCTTTTTCGCCCGATGAAAGAACACATTCACTTTGGATGAACTCAGCGACAATATCAGGGGATAGATTATAGTCTACTGCACTTATATCACAGAAGATGGGTTTTGCACCGAGGACAGTGATGGCTTCAGTTGTGGCGATGAAAGTGAAAGGAGTGGTTATGACAGCCGTGTCCTCTCTTATGCCGGCGGCGCGCAGGGCAATGATAAGGGCATCCGTGCCGGATGCGACGCCCACAGCGTGAGCAACGCCGTGGTCTTCTGCAACGGCTTTTTCAAATTCATACATTCTGCGCCCTAACACGAAATCGCTCGCATCAATGATCTCTGCGATGGCAGCGTCAATCTCGCTGCGTATTCGGTCGTGGACTCTTCGGAGATCAATAAACGGCACTTTCATAGGTTAGAATATTTTATTTGCAATGCAGGATTTTTCAATAGTCTTGCCATTGAATTTCAAATGTCAAAGTCTAAATGTCAAATGAATTTCAAAGATCAAATGACAAAATTGGGTAAGACGGTAGATGGTAGAAGTAAGATGATCTTTGATCATCTCCCTTCTTTCGTCTTCCATTTCCCGTCTTGTGAACTTCGACATTTGACATTGATTTGACATTTGCAATTCTAATTATGCCTTTAACAAACTTTTTTGCACCAGACCCAATTTATGAGTTATAATAAAGTTAGAGCAACAGCGAAGTCAGCAGTCCAATGAAACCTCTATCGGGGAGGAGAATGCATGAAAGCCTTAGCAGATGCGCTCACTGCGTTAAGGTTTGCGATTGCCTTTTTCATCCTGATTATCGGATTCGCTTTGGGCAAGGATGGTATCGGCGCTGTGGTTGCGGCGACATTGATCGGCTGGACGAGCGATATTTTTGACGGGGTGCTTGCCCGCAAGTCGCGCATAATCGGCAGAACCTGGCTTGGCGAAAACGACTTCACCGCTGACATGTCAATGGTCTTCGCCGGGTTTGTATACCTTGTCATTGCACGCTACATACCCTTCTCGTATGCCCTCGTCTATATGCTTGTCTCGTCTTTCCTGATTTTGTATTTCAGGTCAAAATCTGTAACCGAACTGGCGGCGTTTCCGATGATTGTGCTTTTATTTTTCATTTCACTTCGGGAAGTTCCATCGGCGGGGATGTTATATATTGCATGGGTTGCGGTGAGCCTTATTTTATTTCACCGCCGCTTTTTTGGGGTGGTGTCCGAATTTTTTGTTAATATGCGGGCAGTAAAAG
>JBFMBQ010000327.1:0-4574 GCA_040755115.1 bacterium | reverse complement strand
CACGGGGAATGCAGAATTAGATTAATTTGATACTATAATCAGCGGATTAATATACTTTTTCCATTTGAACTAAAAAAGTTTCCTTTTCAGGCTTCTCATGGCGTCACGCCACTCGGCAGGCGAGCGGAATCTGGTGATGTTTTTAAGAATGAAGCGCGGGTTGAGAAAAAAGGCAAGGTTAGCGCGCCGCACTTCACGCACGAGTTGTTCGGCGCTCAGATGCGGCAGGTTTATTATCGCCTCTTTCTGCACATCTGAAGGCACATAATTGCCATGAACGAGCCAGCCTTCCTTTTTCGCTATCTCGTAAAATTCCGTGCCGGGGAACGGGTTTGATATGTTGAACATCACCTGATCAACGCCGAGTCGGGCGATCTGGCGCAGATTGTGTGCTATTGTTTCCTTCGTCTCCAGCGGGCTGCAACCTAAAAGTATGTTTACCTTCGCACTGATGCCCGCCTGCCTGACAGCCCTTATGGCGCGCTCTATTTCATCCACTTTCAGGTCTTTCCTGATGTAGTCCAGTATGCGCTGGTCAAACGATTCCACGCCGATGTCAATGAAGCGGCACCCGGCGGCTGCCATTGCGCGTGCTACTCGCTCCGTGATGCGGTCAGCCCGTGAGGCACAACCCCATATTATCCCCGTATCCCTGATGCCTTCGCATATCTGCATCGTGCGGTTCTCGTCCCACAAAAACTGGTCGTCCAGAAAGGTGGCGCTGCGGTAACCGTCTGTTTTCAGCAACCTGAACTCTTCAATTATATTCTCTGCCGAGCGCAGCCTGATCGGCGGCTTCCTGCCGTCGTTGTATCGTCTATACTCAAGTTCCCGTGCGAAACTGAGCGAACACGGCACGCAGTAAAGGCATTTGTGAGGACAGTTGCGGGAGCCGTATGCTGTAGTGAAGGGGCGCACGCCGAGTTTCGGATTGTAATAAAGGCTGCGGTCAAGGAGATGGCGCGCAGGGAAGGGGAGTGAGTCAAGATCATCAATGAGCGCGCGAGGATGAGCATGTTCAATTTTTCCGTCCTCTCTGTAACTTATGCCGTCAATCGCAGTTTTACCACTTTCTTTGTCAAGTGCTCGGAGCAGTTCGGCAAGCGTGCTTTCGGGTTCGCCGCGTATGACGAACATGTTTTCATCTGCGAGGAAATTTTCCGGCTCATAAGTCGGCGCAGGACCGTAAAATATGATCGTCGGTTCATCGCCCCTGACAATTCTGATCTTTTCAGCGGCGATGCGATCGGTCTCGCCCGTGAGGTTGACCGTGTATAGAAGATAGACATCGCTTCTGTCGTTTGCGAGGAAATCTTCAAATCTGTCTGGCGACCACCTGTGTATGGGGAAATCCATATATTTGACAATATGACCCTCGCGCTCCGCCACTGCAGCGGCTGTGAGTTCAAACACATTAGGCATCGGATACAGCCCATAAGCGCAGCCGGCGACGCGGTCGGCGACTTTTTTGCCGTCAAGCGGCGGTGGAACAAGAAAAGTTATTTTCATTAAGAGTATCCACAGATTACATAGATTACACAGATTATCTCCGTGCCTTGCACATCCTAATTTTAACATGACACTACGGAACGGTAAATTTCAAGTAGGGGCACGGCTCGCCGTGCCCAATGAGGGCGTTGCAAGCGGCGTCCCTGCATGAAATATTTTTTTGAAATGAAGTTTTTGTATAGCAATTTGAAAGAAAATCAGTTGCCGGGTGGCGACAGGTAATTTTTGAATGTCGTCAATTACTTAACAACACCCTTCAGTGCCCCCTTTAGAATAGCAAGAGAGGGAGGGCTTTTGCTTTTATATCAGGTTTAATACAATTATTCAATTCTTGCTTGAGGTGAATGGAGACGGTAAATGGGATGATTGAAAGTCATCTCGTTTTTACCATCTGTCGTCTTTCCAATAGATGGAATGAGGTTATAACCCGTGAGCGCATCAGACAATACGCTGAACGATATATTAAAAATGCGTGAATCGCTGTGCGGGAAGGTCAAGGGGATGGAACGGACATTGTCTTCTTTGCAGGAGCGTCGGGAACATATTAATTTGGATTCAACATCTTTCAGGCGGCGAAAAAATGGTATCGTGAGAAAACAGGGTCACGCAGGAAAAGAGATGGAAACAATGGAAAAATCACCATCTATGATGATGATGGGAGTTCTGGGATGCGCATGGGCAACCGGCAGGGCGGCACGGGCTGTAAAACTGGGCGCGAGCATTACAAAGAAGACGACCACGCTCGGAATAAGGGAAGCCAGTGGACTTGCAAAGACCGCTGTGCACAGAGTAATCGGAACGGCAGTGAAGGATTACAGGAATGATCCCGAAATACTGGAGAAGGGGATAGAAGTATCTCAACAAAGGAGTGAGGCACTTCAGATTGGAATGGAGGAAAAGGCAGAGGAAACGACGCATCAGTTTGATGAAGAACACAAGAAAATGCAGAAAGCGGTTGCACACCCGATGAAAGAGATGGAAGAAGAAAACGGAGAAAAGAGAACAACGCCGGATCATAACGAGACGGGCGGCGATGAGGAAACGCAGAAGGGCAAGTGTGTAGAAGCAGCGATGGTGCACAGGGTTGCAGGAGAAAGAAATAATAAAGGGCAAAAACCTGATGCGGGGAAACAAGAAATGAGTTCCGTTGAGCGGCTCGTGCTTGAGAATGCGCTCAGAGACATGAAGGATAGTAACACCGAAATAAGGGAAACGGCTGCAAGAGAGATGTGGCGACTGGGGAAAATCGCTGTCCCCTGTCTATCCGAGCAGGTGTTGAATGATAGCGATCAGGGTGTCCGCATCGCGGCAATCGCCTCGCTCGGAACGATCAGAGATGATGCGGTGATTCCGCTGCTGGATAAGGCAATGGACGATCCATCGCCTGCTGTTCGGAAAGCGGCATTGAGAATGTTATACAAAATTAGCGATCAGGCGAGCACTGAAAGTTTACTGAAGGCTCTGATGAATAAAGATCAGGAAGTTCGGCGCCGGGCGATAAGGTATCTGAGTTGGGGGCGGGTGAGGGAAGCGATTCCGCGGCTGGCGATAATGCTGCGGAACGGGGATGAACAGATAAAGAAAGAGGCGATAGCAGCGCTGGGGGACATTGGAGATAAGAGGGCGGTGCCGTATTTGATTTCCGCGTTATCGGATTCAGATGTGGAAGTTATGGAGGAAATGGGCAGGGCACTGAATCGGTTGACGCACCGGAAAGTTGAATTTCCTGCAAACGGATGCGCTGAAAAAATAAGAGAGTATGTATTGGAATGGGAAAATTGGTGGCGTATTAATCAGGAGGAAGGGACAGGGCAATAGACAAAATAGGAAATAGAAGTAATGTAGAAATATTGTTCGTTTTAAAGAAGGGAGGAAGTGTCAATGGGGAAAGGTCTTGAAAAAATCGTTGCCAGAAAGAAACCAAAGGTAAGTGCCAGGAAGATCAACCCAAGAACACCGTTGGAAGTGAATAATGCAGCGAAGATAACACCAAAGGGGAAAAGGGACGAAGAGAAAGATAAGGGACGACAGGGAATAGAGGATGAAATAGACCTTTTATCCGAGCAGTTTAAGAAGAACGGACTGCACAAAACCGATCACCTGCTGGTGGAGAAGATTCATGGTATTTCTGATCAACTTAACCTGACGCTGACAGATAAAAAACGGTTGGAGAACAGATTGATCTCAACTAAAAATTCTCTTGAAGAAGTGAGGAAAGAACGGGAGAGATACAAGGCGAGAGTGGAATTGCTTGAGGGGACGAGTGAAGCGCTGGACGAGATCCGAGCGCGTGTCATCCCCGCTGAGGAAGAGGTTACCGATGTGTTTTCTTTTATCAAGGACCTTGAGTATCAATTGGAGTCAGTTTTCAAAATCAAGGAAGCACTTGAGAAAGAACTGAATGTTACGCGAGCAAATCTGGAGGAAATGGCGGGAAACAACAAATCGTTAGAGGCAAAGGCGAGGGAACTGACGGCGGCGACTGCTGTCGTTGAAGACCTCAGGGAAGAACTGTTGTTCACTCAAGAAGAATTGAGCAATGCGCTTGGGATGATTCGTGAACTGGATGAGAAACTGAAGAGCGCGCAGGATGAAATGAAGACAATGTACAGTAAACTGAAAGATTCGGATCAGAGTAACGAAAAACTCACCAATGAGATCGGCAGCCTGCAAATTGAGTTGGAGAAGACGATGGGACAGAGAGATGGGTTGACTGAAAAACTTGCCGGTGCGGGGCGGCATATATCTGAATTGAGCGGTGAAAATAAAAAGATGGGCGAGGATATAAAGGTTCAGAGTGAGCGGGTCGCTGTTTTGGAAAAGGCAGAGAAGCAACTCACGGCAGACAGGGACAGACACTTGCGGAGAATCGCATCGTTGGAGGCTCGGCTGGAGGAAGTTATTATGCTCAAAAATACTCTGGAGACCGAATTGATTTCTTCCAGAGAGATGATGGATGAAATTCGCAACTCGCTCTCGGATGTTCGTGCACTGACAAAGAAACGGTTTTATGAAAGTGATGTGAAAAGGAAATAGATTTTTACTCACAAAGTGACAAGAATATT